>NZ_JAGTJY010000064.1:0-29111 GCF_018195695.1 Achromobacter sp. Marseille-Q0513
TGGCGCGGAACGCGGCGGTGGAAGCGGCCCGGGCGGGCGAACAGGGCAAGGGCTTCGCGGTGGTGGCGGGCGAAGTACGCTCGCTGGCGCAGCGCAGCGCCACGGCGGCCAAGGAAATCAAGCAGCTGCTCAACACCTCGGGCGCCACGGTGCAGGCGGGTTCCACCCAGGTGGAGACGGCCGGGCGCACGATGGAGGAGATCGTGCGGGCCATCGAACACCTGACCTCGCTGGTGGCCGACATCGCCGCCGCCTCGCAGGAACAGGTCACCGGCATCGACCAGGTCAACACGGCGGTCACGCAGATGGATCACGTGACCCAGCAGAACGCCGCGCTGGTCGAAGAGGCCGCCGCCGCCGCGTCGTCGCTGGAAACGCAGGCGCAGCGGCTGCAGGGCGCGGTCAGCGCCTTCCGCCTGCCGTCCCAGGCGGGCCTGCCGGCGCTGGCGATGGCGGCGTAGGCCGCGCGCAGCGCCGCGGTCGCCCGGCCCGGCGACCGTCAGGCCGCCATGTCCGGCGCCGTCGCGTACACGAGCTGCCCATGCCGGACGACGCGCCTGGGCAGCTCGCCGCCGATCCAGTAGGCCAGCTCCGACGGATGATCGATGCTCCAGGCCACGAAGTCCGCCGCCTTGCCCGCTTCCAGCGTGCCATGCGTGGCCTGCAGGCCCAGCGCGCGGGCGCCGTGGATGGTGGCGCCGGCCAGCGCCTCCTCGGGCGTCAGGCGGAACAGCGTGCAGGCCATGCTCAGCATCAGGCGCAACGACAGCGCCGGCGACGTGCCCGGATTGAGGTCGGTGGAGATGGCTATCGGCACGCCGTGGCGACGCAGCAGATCCACCGGCGGCAGCTGGTTCTCGCGCAGCGCGTAGAAAGCGCCCGGCAGCAGCACCGCCACGGTGCCGGCCCGCGCCATGGCCAGCACATCGCTCTCGGTCAGGTATTCGAGGTGATCGGCCGACAGCGCGCCATGGCGCGCCGCCAGCGTGGCGCCGTGCAGCGAGGACAGTTGTTCGGCATGCAACTTGACCGGCAGGCCCAGGTGCGCCGCGCTCTGGAACACGCGCTCGACCTGCGCCGGCGAGAACGCCAGGTGCTCACAGAAGGCGTCCACGGCGTCCACCAGCCCTTCCGCCGCCAGCACGGGCAGCATGCGGCGGGCGACCTCGTCGATATAGTCGTCCGACCGGCCCGTGAACTCGGGCGGCAGCGCGTGCGCGGCCAGGCAGGTGGCCCGCACCGTCAGCGGCAGCGAGCGGCCCAGGCGGCGCGCCACGCGCAGCATCTTGCGCTCGTTGGGCAGGTCCAGGCCGTAGCCGGACTTGACCTCCAGCGTGGTCACGCCATCGCGCAGCAGGTGCAAGGCGCGCCGGCTCGCGTCCAGGTACAGCTCGTCCTCGGCGGCGGCGCGCGTGGCGCGCACCGTGCTGGCGATGCCGCCGCCGCGCGCGGCGATCTCGGCGTAGTCCACGCCCTGCAGCCGCTGCTCGAACTCCAGGCTGCGATTGCCGCCGAACACCAGGTGGGTGTGGCAATCGACCAGGCCCGGCGTGACCCAGGCGCCGCCCAGGTCCTGCACGCCCGCCGCGCCGTCCAGCGGCATCTCGGCCTCGGGTCCGATCCAGGCGATGCGCCCGTCCTCGGTGACGATGGCCGCGCGCTCGATGATCGAGTACGCGCCGCCCTGCATCGTGGCGGCGTGGCAGTTGCGCCAGACCTGTTTCATTGCCGGTTCTCCTTGTTGCTTGCGTTGTTTCAGTCCGAACCCTGCGTCAGCGGCCGGGACGGGTCTTGCGGCGCGCCCTGCTCCGGGACGCGCGCCTGCGCCACCTTGCGCTGCGGCAGCACCCAAAGGCGATAGGCGATGCACAGCAGCGCGATCCACACGGCTCCCACGATAAGCGCGGCCTGCGTATTGGGGAAGTAGCCCAGCACCAGGATCACGAAGACCATGAAGGCGATCGCCAGGATCGGGCCGGCCGGCCACAGCGGCACCGGGAACTTGAGCTGCGCGGCCTCGCGCGGGTCCATCTTGCGGCGCATGTTGAATTGCGACAGCAGGATCATCAGCCAGACCCAGACCGTGGCGAAGGTGGCGATGGAGGCGATCAGCAGGAACACATCCTTCGGGATCAGGTAGTTCAGCACCACGCCGATCAGCAACGCGGCCGACATCACCACCACCGTCATCCACGGCACGCCGCGGCGCGACACGGCGGCGAAGCCGCGCGGCGCCTGGCCCTGCTGCGCCATGCCGTAGAGCATGCGGCCGGCGCCGAAGATGTCGCTGTTGATGGCCGAGACGGCGGCCGATATCACCACGATGTTCAGGATGGTGGCGGCGGACGGGATGCCAAGCTGGTCGAAGATCTGCACGAAGGGGCTGCCCTGGCTGCCGATCTGCGACCAGGGGAAGATGGCCATCAGCACGAACAGCGTCAGCACGTAGAACAGCAGGATGCGCAGGGGCACGGCGTTGATGGCGCGCGGAATGGTGCGGCCCGGGTCCTTGGCCTCGCCGGCCGTGATGCCGATGATCTCGATGCCGCCAAAGGCGAACACCACCACCGCCAGCGACGCGATCAGGCCGCCGATGCCGTTGGGCATGAAGCCGCCGTGCTCCCAGAGATTGTGCACGCCGGTGGCCGGCGCGTCCGCGCTCAGGCCGATGCCGAACAGCATGATGCCCAGCCCGCCGGCGATCATGGCGACGATGGCGGCCACCTTCAGCAGCGACAGCCAGAATTCCAGCTCGCCGAACAGCTTGACGGTGCACAGGTTGAGCCCGCCGATCAGCAGCACGATGGCCAGCACCCAGATCCACTGCGGCACGTCGGGATACCAGAATCCCATGTAGAGCCCGAACGCGGTGACGTCGGCCAGGCAGACGATGATCATCTCGAAGGTATAGGTCCAGCCGGTGATGAAGCCGGCCAGCGGCCCGAGGGACTGGCTGGCGTACTGGCCGAAGGAGCCGGCCACCGGATTGTGCACCGCCATTTCCCCGAGCGCGCGCATCACCATGTACACGGCGGCGCCGGCGATCAGGTAGGCGATCAGGACCGAGGGGCCCGCGGCCTGGATGGCCTTGGCCGAGCCGTAGAACAGGCCGGTGCCGATGGCCGACCCCAGCGCGATGAAGCGGATGTGCCGGGCGCTCAGCCCTCTCTTCAACTCACTGCTCTGCACTTCTTGCATGCTTGTCTCCATGTGGTGGGAATCGCCGCGGGCAGGGCCGAGCGCCGCCCGCGCGTCCTCTGCGGGGCGCTGCAAGCGGCTGCGGCGGGGGGGCCCGCGCCGCGCGCGCGGGCCGGTGTTGCGTTACAGGCTGGGCAACAGGCCCGCCGGCATCAGCGCGTTCAGGCTGCGTCCGGCGATCAGCGCGCTGGCCTGTTCGATATCGGGCGCGAAGAAGCGGTCCTTCTCGTAATGCGCCACCTTCTGGCGCAGCAGCTGGCGCGCGCGCTCCAGCTTGGGCGAGGTCTTCAGGCCCTCGCGGAAGTCCAGGCCCTGGCAGGCGCCCAGCCATTCGATCGCCAGGATGTCGCGCACGTTCTCGGCCATCGGCCACAGGCGCTTGCCCGCGTTCGGCGCCATCGACACATGGTCTTCCTGGTTGGCCGAGGTGGGCAGGCTGTCGACGCTGGCCGGGTGCGCCAGCGCCTTGTTGTCGCTGGCCAGCGCGGCGGCCGTCACCTGGGCGATCATGAAGCCGGAGTTCACGCCGCCGTTGTTCACCAGGAAGGGCGGCAGCTGCGACATGTGCTTGTCCATCATCAGCGAGATGCGGCGTTCGGACAGCGCGCCGATCTCGGCCAGCGCCAGCGCCAGATTGTCGGCGGCCATGGCCACCGGCTCGGCATGGAAGTTGCCGCCCGAGATCACGTCGCCCTCGGCGGCGAACACAAGCGGGTTGTCCGACACGGCATTGGCCTCGACCGCCAGCACCTCGGCGGCCTGGCGGATCTGCGTCAGGCAGGCGCCCATGACCTGCGGCTGGCAGCGCAGCGAATAGGGATCCTGCACCTTGCCGCAGTCGGCGTGCGAGTGGCCGACCTCGCTGTCGTCGGTCAGCAGGTCGCGGTAGACGGCTGCCACGTCGATCTGGCCGCGCTGGCCGCGCGCCGCGTGGATGCGCGGATCGAAGGGCGCGCGCGAGCCCAGCATGGCTTCCACGCTCAGGCCGCCGCAGACCAGCGCCGCGGACATCAGGTCCTCGGCCTCGAACAGGCCGCGCAGCGCATAGGCGGTCGACACCTGGGTGCCGTTCAACAGCGCCAGGCCTTCCTTGGCCGCCAGCGTGAACGGCTGCAGGCCGGCGATTTCCAGCGCCTGGCGGGCCGGCAGCCACTCGCCGCGATGGCGCGCGCGGTTCTCGCCCAGCAGCAGCAGGGACATGTGCGCCAGCGGCGCCAGGTCGCCCGACGCGCCCACCGAGCCCTTGAGCGGGATGTGCGGATAGACCTCGGCATTGACCAGCGCGATCAGCGCGTCGATGACCTTGCGGCGGATGCCGGAGTAGCCGCGCGCCAGGCTGTTGATCTTCAGCACCATGATCAGGCGCACCATGGCGTCGTCCAGCGGCTCGCCCACGCCGGCCGCGTGCGACAGCACCAGCGAGCTTTGCAGCGCCTCCAGGTCCTCGCGCGCGATGCGGGTGGACGCCAGCAGGCCGAAGCCGGTGTTGATGCCGTAGGCGGTGCGGTCCTCGGCGATGATGCGCTCCACGCAGGCCACGCTGGCGTCGATCGGGCCGGCCGCCGACGGATCCAGGGTCAGGCGCTGCGGCTGGTGGTAGACCTGGCGCAGGTCGGACAGCGTGAGTTGGCCGGGTTTCAAGTGCAAATCCATTGTCGATCTCCTATGCCGCCGTCAGGCGGTATTCATGCAATGTCGTGGCCGCCGCTCGTGGCGTGGCGGCGCGCAGCCGGCGCGCCGTTGCGGGCCAGCAGGTAGTACAGGATGCCCGGCACGATCAGGCCGATGATCCAGGAAATATCCACGCCGCCCAGGTGCTGGACCAGGGGGCCGGTATAGAGCTTGGTCGAGATGAAGGGCATCTGCACCAGCACGCCGACGGCGTAGGCGGTGAGGCCCGTCATGTTCCAGCGGCCGTAGCGCCCGTCGGGGTCGGCCAGCGCCGGCACGTCGTAGCGCTCGCGGTTCACGAAGTAGTAGTCCACCAGGTTGACCGCGCTCCAGGGCGTGAAGAAGGCCAGCAGGAACAGGATGAAGGACTTGAACGCGCCCAGGAAGCTGTGCTGCCCGATCAGCGCGACGGCCGTGGCGGCGCCCACGATCAGCAGCACCGCGACCACGCGCTGCCGGTGCGTGACCTCGATGCACCCGCGAAAGCCGCTGATGATGGTGGCGATGCACATGAAGCTGCCGTAGGAATTCAGCGTCGAGATGGTGATCTTGCCGAAGGCGATGCTGAAGTACAGCAGGGCGGCGATCGTGCCGGTGCCGCCCAGGCCGACGATGTAGGCCACTTCACGACCGGCGAACTGGCCCGGCGCCATGGCCGCGGCCAGCACGCCCAGCACCATCGCGACCTGCGCGCCCACCACCGAGCCCAGGCCCACCGCCAGGAAGGTCTTGACCGACGAGGTGCGGCTGGGCAGGTAGCGCGAGTAGTCGGCCACATAGGGACCGAAGGCGATCTGCCACGAGGCCGCCAGCGACACCGACAGCAGGAACGAGCTCCAGGTGAAATTGCGGTTGGCCAGCAGCTCGCCCACATCGGCCAGCGCCATGACGCGGCTGAACAGGTAGACAAAGGCGACGATGCCCAGCAGCGTCGCCACCCGGCCGATGATGTGGATGACGCGGTAGCCGAACACGGTGGCCAGCACGATGGCGGCGGCGAAAATCAGGATGCCGGCGCTGTCGCTCACGCCCAGCAGCTGGCCGATGGCCTGGCCGGACAGCACGGTGCCGGTGGCGGTGAAGCCCAGGTACATGACGCAGACCAGCGCGATGGGAATCGCCGCGCCGTAGACGCCGAACTGCACCCGGCTGGAGATCATCTGCGGCAGGCCCAATCGCGGCCCCTGCGCGGCGTGCAGCGCCATGATGGCGCCGCCGAACAGCTGGCCGACCAGCAGGCCCACCAGCGACCAGAACACGTCGCCGCCCAGCACCACCGCCAAGGCGCCGGTGACGATGGCCGTGATCTGCAGGTTGGCGCCCATCCACAGCGTGAACTGGCTGTAGAGCTTGCCGTGCCGCTCCGATTCCGGGATGTAGTCGATCGAACGCCGCTCGATGAGCGGCGCCCGTTCCGATCCGACTGGTGTCGCCATGCTTTCGTCTCCTGGCGCCTGTACGCAGGCCGGCGCCTTTTCCCCATGTGCGGGAGCCACGCCGGCGCGGCTCCCCGGACCGCTCAGCGGCCCGTGATCATCGGCAGGTTCAGGCCCTGCTCGCGGGCGCAGTCGATCGCGATCTCATAGCCCGCGTCGGCATGGCGCATGACGCCGGTGCCCGGGTCATTGGTCAGCACGCGGGCGATGCGTTCGGCGGCGGCGTCGGTGCCGTCGCAGACGATGACCATGCCCGAATGCTGCGAGAAGCCCATGCCCACGCCGCCGCCGTGATGCAGCGACACCCAGGTGGCGCCGCTGGCGGTGTTCAGCAGCGCGTTGAGCAGCGGCCAGTCGGACACGGCGTCGGAACCGTCGCGCATGGCCTCGGTTTCACGGTTGGGGCTGGCCACCGAGCCGGAATCCAGATGGTCGCGGCCGATCACGATGGGCGCGGACAGCTCGCCGCTGCGCACCATCTCGTTGAAGGCCAGGCCGAGCCTGGCGCGCTGGCCCAGGCCAACCCAGCAGATGCGCGCCGGCAGGCCCTGGAAGCTGATGCGTTCGCGCGCCATGTCCAGCCAGCGGTGCAGGTGCGCGTCGTCGGGGATCAGTTCCTTGACCTTGGCGTCGGTCTTGTAGATGTCCTGCGGATCGCCGGACAGCGCGGCCCAGCGGAACGGACCGACGCCACGGCAGAACAGCGGGCGGATATACGCGGGCACGAAGCCGGGGAAGTCGAAGGCATTGTCCACGCCTTCTTCCTTGGCCATCTGGCGGATGTTGTTGCCGTAGTCGAAGGTGGGCACGCCCTGCTTCTGGAATTCGAGCATGGCGCGCACGTGCTGGGCCATGGACTGCTTGGCCGCCTTGACCACGGCGGCGGGCTCGTTCTTAGCGCGTTCACGGTATTCGGCCCAGGTCCAGCCGATGGGCAGATAGCCGTTGAGCGGATCATGCGCGCTGGTCTGGTCGGTGACCATGTCCGGACGCACGCCGCGCCGCACC
This sequence comes from Achromobacter sp. Marseille-Q0513, assembly GCF_018195695.1. Lineage (NCBI taxonomy): Bacteria > Pseudomonadati > Pseudomonadota > Betaproteobacteria > Burkholderiales > Alcaligenaceae > Achromobacter > Achromobacter sp. Marseille-Q0513. The sequence goes on from NZ_JAGTJY010000064.1 coordinate 7,314, forward strand.
AGTTCCGGCAGGATCTCGGCAGCGTTGCCGCACAGCGCGATCGAGATCGCGCGACCTTCCTTGGTGTAGCGGGCGATGCGCGCCAGCGCGTCGTCCAGGTCGGCGGCCTGCTCGTCGACATAGCGCGTGCGCAGGCGGAAGTCGATGCTGCTCTGCTGGCATTCGATGTTCAGCGAGCAGGCGCCGGCCAGCGTGGCGGCCAGCGGCTGCGCGCCGCCCATGCCGCCCAGGCCGGCGGTCAGCACCCAGCGGCCCGCGAGCTTGCCGTCGTAATGCTGGCGGCCGGCTTCGACGAAGGTCTCGTAGGTGCCCTGCACGATGCCCTGGCTGCCGATATAGATCCAGCTGCCGGCGGTCATCTGGCCGTACATGGCCAGGCCGCGCGCGTCCAGCTCGTTGAAGTGTTCCCAGGTGGCCCAGTGCGGCACCAGGTTGGAATTGGCGATCAGCACGCGCGGCGCATTCGCGTGGGTCTTGAACACGCCGACCGGCTTGCCGGACTGCACCAGCAGGGTTTCGTCCTCGTTCAGGTTCTTCAGCGACTCGACGATGCGGTCGTAGCAGTCCCAGTCGCGCGCGGCGCGGCCGATGCCGCCATAGACCACCAGCTCCTTGGGATTCTCGGCCACGTCCGGATCGAGGTTGTTCATCAGCATGCGCAACGGCGCTTCGGTCAGCCAGCTCTTGGCCGTCAGCTGCCTGCCGCGCGGGGCGCGGATTTCAACGTCGCGGTAGCGTTTCGATTTTTCCATCGTGGTCTCCATAGCCAGGTGCGCCGCGCCTTGGATCCGCGGCCATTGGCCGAATCATAGGATGCCTATGCTTGTATATACAAGATGGGACGAGCTGTTTTTTCATCAGGGATTACCCGCAGCAAAGACGAGGCGCGGGCGCGCGACCGCGCCCCGCCCGCGAGGCGGACGGAGCGGAAAAACCGGGGTCGGAAAGGCCGCCGCGCTCAGGCGGCGACGGGCAGCAGCTCGATCAGGCAGGCGTCCAGCGCGGCAGACGCCGCCGCCGGCTCGATGCGGTATTCGGCCAGGCCGCCGGCCGTTTCGATGTGCAGGCAGTCATGCCGCGACGGCAGCTCGTGGCGCGCGCCGTCCACGGTCAGCGCCAGCGGCGCGTCGGACGCGTTCAGCAGCAGCACGGCGCGGGCCGAGCTGTGGAACGCGCAGGTTGCGTTCAACCATTGCAGGCGTGCCTGCCAGCGCGCTGGCGCGTAGAACAGGTTGAAGTCGCGGATGGGGCCGTCCAGCAGGCGGCAGTCCACCTTGGCGTCGCCGCGGAAGGCATAGGCGCGACGCGGTCCCAGCGGTGGCTCGCGCCGGCCGTCGACGGTCAGCTCGATGCCCGCGCCTTCCAGCACGGTGATGATGCGCTGGAAGCCGTCGAAGGCGGAAAAACCGCCGTCCTGCCCCACGTCCGCGATGGACAGGCGCCATTCGAAGCCGGCCGTGCTGCCGCCGGGATTGCAGGCCACTTCCTGGGTGGTGCCGCCGCCGTTGCGCCACGGCATGCGCGGATAGTCCCGCGCCCGGTACAGGCGCGCGTCGAACTGGGTCATGTGGTGAATTTTCCTTCGAGACGGTGGCGCGATCCGGGGTGGATCAGGCGGGCCAGCGTGACCGCACGCTCGCCCGACCAGGTGCGCCGGCGGATCAGCAGACAGGGTTCGTCGCGCTCGATCTGCAGCAGCTGGCATTCGCGCGGCTTGGCGCGGATCGCCTCGACCACATGCTCGCCCTCGGTCAGGGGGGCCACGCGCGTCAGGTACTCATAGGGCGTGCCCTGCGTGAAGTCCTGCTTGAGATAGTCGGGCGCCAGCTTGACGTTGACGTAGCGGTCTTCGAGCTGGATGGGCAGGTCGTCCTCGTAATGCACGATGACTGAATGGAACACTGGCTGGCCTTCGCGGATCTCCAGCATCAGGGCCTGCTCGTTGCCGGCGGGCTCCTCGGCCAGCCGGATCACGCGGCTGTGATGGCGATGGTTGCGCGCCGCGATCTCGTCGGCGATGTTGTTCACCGCGAACAGCGCCGAACGGGCCTTGGGCTGCGCCACGAACGTGCCCACGCCCTGCATGCGCACCAGCAGGCCTTCGGCGGTCAGCTCGCGCAGGGCGCGGTTGATGGTCATGCGGCTGAAGCCCAGCTCCTCGACCAGCTCGCTTTCGGACGGCACGCGATAGTGCGCGGGCCAGGCGCCGCTGCGGATCTGCTGGGCGATCATCTGCTTGACCCGCGCATACAGCGGGGCGGGCAGGGCGTCTGGCTGGACGGGCAATCGAGTAGGGTTGGAAGCCACGAAACAGTCCTGTGCTGGGCCGGCGGGCAGGATGCGAGCGCCTGGCCAGTTCTCATGTTTCGGGAATTATATAGAGGATGACTAGACACGTATAGACATCATTGCGAACGGCGCTGCCGCGTCCGGATCCCGGCGCCATCCTGGACGCCGGGCGGTGAATTTCATATACTCCCCCCCTGTATCTAACGGAGCCCCAGCCGTGCCCCACAGCCCGCAAGAGAAAAAGCGCGTCACGACCCGCCTGCGCCGCATCCAGGGCCAGGCCCTGGCGCTGGAGCGCGCCGTCAACGACGGCACGGAATGCGGCGCGCTGCTGCAACAGCTGGCGGCCCTGCGCGGCGCGGCCACCGGGCTGATGGCCGAAGTGCTGGAAAGCCACCTGCGCGAAACCTTCGCGCAATCGGCCCAGGCGCCCGCCCCGACCGCCGACGCCGACGCCGAGATCGACCAGATCATGCGCATCGTCCGCACTTATCTCAAATGAACAAGGCCCACCCCCGAAGCGCTATCGCGCTCCCCCCTCAAAGGGGGCGCTGCAGCGGACCGGCAAAGCCGGCTCCGCGCAGCCGGGCCAGGGCAACATCCGCGCACATGACACCGCGTCGTGTACGGCAGAAGCAACACCATCGTCAACGCTCTGGAGCATCATCATGAAATCACGCGCAGCAGTCGCATTCGGACCCGGCAAGCCGCTGGAAATCGTTGAAATCGACGTGGCGCCGCCGCGGCGCGGGGAAGTGCTGGTGCGCATCACGCACACCGGCGTCTGCCACACCGATGCCTTCACCCTGAGCGGCGACGACCCCGAGGGCCTGTTCCCCGCCGTGCTGGGCCACGAAGGCGCCGGCGTGGTGGTCGAAGTGGGCGAGGGCGTCACCTCGCTGCAGCCCGGCGACCACGTCATCCCGCTCTACACGGCCGAATGCCGCGAATGCAAGTTCTGCCTGTCCGGCAAGACCAATCTGTGCCAGAAGGTCCGCGCCACGCAGGGCAAGGGCGTCATGCCCGATGGCAGCTCGCGCTTCAGCTACGAAGGCAAGCCGCTCTACCACTACATGGGCTGCTCGACCTTCAGCGAATACACCGTGGTCAACGAGATCTCGCTGGCCAAGATCAACCCGGCCGCGCCGCACGAAAAGGTCTGCCTTCTGGGCTGCGGCGTGACCACCGGCCTGGGCGCGGTCCACAACACCGCCAAGGTCAAGGAAGGCGACACCGTCGCCGTGTTCGGCCTGGGCGGCATCGGCCTGGCGGTGATCCAGGGCGCGGTGCAGGCCAAGGCCGGCCGCATCATCGCCGTCGACACCAATCCCAACAAGTTCATCCTGGCCCAGGCCATGGGCGCGACCGACTGCATCAACCCCAAGGACCACGAACGCCCCATCCAGGACGTGATCGTCGAGCTGACCGACGGCGGCGTGGACTTCTCGTTCGAATGCATCGGCAACGTCAACGTGATGCGCGCGGCGCTGGAATGCTGCCACAAGGGCTGGGGCGAGAGCATCATCATCGGCGTGGCCGGCGCCGGCCAGGAAATCAGCACGCGTCCGTTCCAGCTGGTCACGGGCCGCGTCTGGCGCGGCTCCGCCTTTGGCGGCGTCAAGGGCCGCACCCAGCTGCCCGGCATGGTCGAGGATGCCATGAGCGGCAAGATCGACCTGGATCCCTTCGTCACCCACACGCTGCCGCTGGACCGCATCAACGAAGCCTTCGACCTGATGCACGAGGGCAAGTCGATCCGCACCGTGATCCACTACTGATCCATCGCGTCACACCGACATAGCCGGGCGGCCCACGGGCCGCCCGTTATTTTTTTCTTCACGCCCGGTTCATCTGCACGTCATCTGCCGCCACGATCATTCGCCGTTCCAAGACCAACCACGCGGGAAAGAGAATGGACTGGAAGCAAGACTGGAAGCGGCATTGCGCGCGCGCGACGATGCTGGGGATGATGGCGCTGGTGGCCGCCTGCGGCGGCAGCGACGATGACGACGACAGCGCGGCGCCGACCTCGCCCACCACTCCCACCACGCCGCCCGTGGCCGCCCGGCCGATGGAGCTGACGATCCTGCACATCAACGATCATCACTCCAACCTGGACAGCAAGAAGAAGGACTTCAAGCTCAAGAACGCCGCCGGCGCGACCGTGACGGTCAACGCCGACGCCGGCGGCTTCGCCCGCGTGACGGGCGCCATCAAGGCGCTCTCGGCCGCCTCGCCCAATGTGCTCAAGCTGCACGCCGGCGACGCCACCACCGGCACCTTGTACTTCAACCGCGCCGGCGATCCGGGCGAGGCCGACGCGGCCATGATGAACACGGTCTGCTTCGATGCCATGACGCTGGGCAACCACGAATTCGACAAGGGCGACAGCGGCCTGAAGCGCTTCATCGACCTGCTGCACAAGGGCGCCTGCCAGACGCCGGTGCTCAGCGCCAACGTGACCTTCGGCGCCAATTCGGCGCTGAACGCCTCGCGCGCGCCCGGCCTGGTCAAGCCTTCCATCGTGCTGCAACGCGACGGCCAGTCCATCGGCCTGGTCGGCCTGACCATCGCCAACAAGACGCAGCAGTCGTCCAGCCCTGATCCCGGCACCGTGTTCGGCGACGAGACCGCCGCCGCGCAGCAGCAGATCGACGCGCTGCGCGCGCAAGGCGTGAACAAGATCATCGTCATGAGCCACATCGGCTACGACTACGACAGGCAGATCATCCCCAACCTGAGCGGCGTGGACGTGGTGGTGGGCGGCGATTCGCACACCCTGCTCGGGCCCGCCGGCATGACGGGCTACGGCGTGGGCTCGCCGGCCGGCGCCTACCCCACCGAAGTGAAGAACAAGGATGGCAAGCGCGTCTGCCTGGTGCAGGCCTGGGAATACTCGCAGGTGGTGGGCGAGCTGAAGGTCAGCTTCGACGCCAACGGCGACGTGACGGCCTGCGCCGGCACGCCGCATGTGCTGATGGGCAGCGCCTACAAGATCGGCGGCGCGGCGGTCTCCCCGGCCGACCAGGCCGCCATCGCGGCCGACATCAAGGCCAGCGGCTTCCTGTATCCGCAGGAACCGGACGCCGGCGCGCTGGCCGTGCTGCAGCCCTTCAAGGCCAAGGTCGACACCTTCAGCGCCAGCCAGGTGGCCCAGGTGCCGCAGGAACTGTGCTCGCGCCGCGTGCCGGGCGGCCCCGGCTCGCGCGACTACAGCCGGTCCGGCGTGGACTGCAATACGCTGGGCAGCGTCAGCCTGCGCGGCGGCGACATCCAGCAGCTGGTGGCCCAGGCCTACCTGGAAGTGGGCAACGCCAGCTACGGCGGCGCCGACATCTCGCTGCAAAGCGGCGGCGGCGTGCGCGTGCCGCTCAAGGGCACCGTGACCGCTGCCAACGTGATCGAGGTGGTGCCCTTCGGCAACATGCTGTGGCGCCTGAACGTGACCGGCGCCGAGGTCAAGAGCATGCTGGAAGACGGCATGCAGGCGGTCTACGGCCCGGGCGGCTCGACCGGTCCGTATCCGTACACGGGCGGCCTGCGCTTCGACGTCAACGCCGCGCAGCCGCAAGGCAGCCGGGTGTCCAACATCGAGGTCCACGACGCCGCCACGTCCTCGTGGGGTCCGCTGGACGCCAGCCGCACGTACAAGCTGTTCGTGCTGAGCTTCAACGCCACCGGCGGCGACGGCTACAAGACCCTGGCCAATGTGCCGGCCGCGCGCCGCCAGGACATCGGCGTGCTGGATGCCGACGTGCTGCAGGCCTACATCGACAAGCAGGCCAAGGATCCGGCCACCGGCCTGCCCGTGGTGAACCTGCTGCCGATCAGCCAGTACAGCACCAAGTCCTACACCGAGTAGGACGGACTGCCCGCCGCGCGCGGGAGCGGGCTCAATTGCCTCGCTCCTGCTCGCGGCGCAGCGCGGCCTCGTACTCGGGGCCGTTGCGCAGGCGCAGGTACTCCGCATAGCGCTTGCGGTACTTGGCGCTGTAGACGTCGGGCTCCTGATTGCCGCGATACAGATCGGACATGCCGGACTTCTTCCACACGGCCAGATCGGCCAGCACCTGGGCGCGCGTCAGCGGCGCGGATGCATCGCCAGGCGAGGGCGCCATGGCGGCGGCCTGGCGCGGCGCGGCATAGGCCTGGGGATTGCCGCCGGCCGGGCCCTGCGCGAGGGCGCTCGTGGACAGGGCCAGGGCCAGCATGCAGGACGACGCAGCAATGGGACGTTTCATGATTTCTCCATGACGGGTGACAGGCCGCCACGGCGGGCGGCCGGAATGCCAGGTGGCGGAATCGCCCTTTCGGGCGCGCACCGGGCGCATGGAGAAAAGTCTAGGGAAGCGGCTTCGACAGAAGACCGACGCCAGGATTAGTTTTCGGTAATCTTGCGCGCCGACAGGCAGAAGCCGATGGTGATGTCGCGGCCCTCGGAAGCCGCGAAGGGCCGGCCGCCGTGCATGCGGGCAATGGCCGCGACGATGGCCAGCCCCAGCCCGTGGTGGTTGGCGTCGAAGCCGCGCGCCTCGTCGCCGCGGTAGAAGCGGTGGAACAGCCTGGGCAGGTGCTCCTTGGCAATGGGCTCGCCGGCATTGCTGACGGCGATCAGCGCGTGCTCGTCGTCGCGCGACACATGGATGCGTATCGTGCTTCCCGCGTCCGCGTAGCGCACCGCGTTCGACACCAGGTTGGACACGGCCCGCTGCAACAGCGGGCGGTCGATGCAGGCGGCGGCCTCGCCCGAAACAGCCAGCGTCAGCCCGCGCTCCTGCGCCTCGGCCTCGTGGTAGTCGGCCACCTCGCCCAGCACCTCGGACAGCCGGTCGACCCAGACACCGCGCGCCTGCGCGCCACGATCGGCCTGCGACAGGAACAGCATGTCGTTGACCATGCCGGACAGTCGCTGCAGCTCTTCCAGGTTGGAGCCCATGACATCGCGCAGCACCGCCTCGGAACGGCGGCCGCTCAGCGCCAGCTCGGTCTGGCCGATCAGCGTGGCCAGCGGCGTGCGCATCTCGTGCGCCACGTCGGCGTTGAAGCCCTCCATCTGCACATAGGCCCGCTCCAGGCGCTGCAGTACGGCATTGAACTGCCGCACCAGCGGCTGGATTTCCTCGGACTGTCCGCTTTCGTCCAGCCGTTCGCCGATGCGGTCCGGCGCCAGCCGCGCCGCCTGGCGCCCCAGCTCGTCCACGGGAGCCATGGCGCGCCGTACCAGCAGCGCCGCGATGCCCGAGACCACGGCCGCGCCCACGAAGGCGCAGGCGATCAGGGTCCAGGCCAGCGCGGCGCGCAGATGCAGGTCGGACGTGATGTCCAGCACCAGCTCGGCCTGCATGGCATCGCCCGGCGTGCCCGGCACCGGCAGCGAGAAACTGATGCGCCGCTCGTGCGCGTGATCCTCGTCCTGGGCGATGTCGGCGCCGAACGCGGTCTTGGCGCCATCGATCTCCAGCACCAGGGAAAAATCCGGGCGGCCATAGAAGAAATCGCTGAGCTTGTGCCGCAGGGTGGTCGAGTCGCCGGTGGCGGCGTTCTCGTCGACCAGGTGGCGGATGACTTCCATCTTCTGCTGCAGCAGCGCTTCCTGGCGGATCTGCAGGTTCAGGTTGGTGGCGTAATACACCGCCAGGCACACCCCGCCCAGCCCCAGGAACGTCAGCATCGCCAGCCAGCGCGAGAGCCAGCGGCGCAGGGAGCCGGAGCGCGGCTGCATCAGTCTTCCCGCAGTTCGAGCACGTAGCCCATGCCGCGCACCGTGTGCAGCAGCTTCTGGTCAAAGGGGTCGTCGACCTTGCCGCGCAGGCGTCGCACCGCGACCTCGACCACATTGGTGTTGCTGTTGAAATTGATGTCCCATACCTGCTCGGCCAGCTCCAGCCGCGACAGCACTTCACCCTGCTTGCGCATCAGCAGCGCCAGCAGCGTGAATTCCTTGGCCGTCAGGTCCAGCCGGACGCCGCCTCGCGACGCGCGCCGGCGCAACAGGTCCAGTTCCAGGTCGCCCACGCGCAGCACGTTCTGCCCGCCGGATTCGGCCTGGTTCTGGCCGCTGCGGCGGCCCAGCGCCAGCACGCGCGCCAGCAGCTCCGACAGGGCGAAGGGCTTGACCAGATAGTCGTCGGCGCCGTCGCGCAGCCCCTTGACTCGGTCTTCGATCTTGTCGCGCGCCGTCAGCATCAGCACCGGCACGCGGTCGCTCTTGCGCAATTCGCGCAGCACCGAGAAGCCGTCCATGCCGGGCAGCATCACATCGAGCAGGATCAGGTCGTACTGACTTTCGCGAGCCAGATGCAGGCCGCTGATCCCGTCCATCGCGACGTCCACCACATAGTTGTGTTCCGTCAGCGCCAGGCGCAGGTATTCGGCCAGTTTCTTCTCGTCTTCGATTACCAGTACTTTCATGGGGCCCGTGGATGAAAAAAGGGCTGAGCGGCGCCGGCGCGCCGCCGCAAGGCTGCGCCGGCCGGAAACGACCCAGCCATTCTATCGCTTGCGGATCTTGCGCGGTTACGGCCTGCCGCGACGCGCCGGTGTGCGCGGCAGGGCAGGCTCAGCGGAAAGGGGCGGGACGGCAAGAGCCGCTCCGCCCGCGGGCGCGCGGCCGCCCGGGGCGGCGGCGCGGATTGGCAGGGCACGGGCGACGCCGCCCTCAGCCCGGGGTGTAGATGCTGTTCAGGCGGGCGCGCTCTTGCGCGCTCATGTTGCGCACCTCGGCCTGTACCTCGTCGCGGGTGAGCGCGGTGCCCTGCTTGTACCAGCCCGGCGTGCCCAGGTTGCGATAGGCCAGGAACCACTTGCCCGGATCGGCCTTGGCCGCGGCCAGCTCGCTGTCCACCTGGGCCCGGCTCTTGCCGCCGGCCGCGTGTTCGGGCGCGATGGCGTAGCCGATCTCGGTATCGGTCTGGTGCCAGACGCTCGATGCGTTGGCGGCGAAGGGCAGCGCGAACGCGGCGCAGAGCGACAGGGCGGCGGCGTGACGGGTTTTCATCAGATTCTCCTTACGGCGGTTGACGTTGACGGACAGGCGAAGGCGCCGGCCCGATACACGCTTCGTGTTAAGCGATGACGACAACTTTACGGATTTGATCGCGTCAATTCGCCAACGCGCCGATTACGAATTCGTAATCGGCCTGACTGCCCCGACATCCGCATATTTCCTGGTGTTGCGCCGACCCGTGGCAAGGCCGCGAACCTTACGGAAACGTCATTTTTCTGTCGAGGTTCTGACGAGGCCCGTTCGATACAGTGCCGCCAGATGCCTATCCCAGCCCGGCTGCGCGGGCCCGCCACTACCTTCCCCTGACAGAATCATGCGTCCATCCCTGATACCGCTGGCCCTGGCGGCCGCCTTGCTGGCCGCGCCGGCCTGGAGCCAGCCGCCGGCGCCGCCCGCCTCGTTCCTGGCGCCGCCGTCGACCGCCATTCCTCCCTCCAGCGACGAAGCCGCGACCGACGCGCCGCTGACCCTGGAACAGGCGTTGTCCATCGCCTTCGAACGCAGTCCCTTGCTGGCCGCCGCGCGCAACGAGGCCGCCGCGACGGAAGGCGAGTTGCGACAGGCAGGCCTGCTGCCCAATCCCAGCATCGACTTCGGCATGGACGACAGGAAGAAGGCCAACCGCACGACCACCACCACGCTGAACGTGCCGATCGAGACCGGCGGCAAGCGCGGCGCGCGCGTCAAGGCCGCCGGACTGGCGCGCGACATCGCTCAGACCGACCTGGGCGCGGCCCGCGCCGATCTGCGCTCAGCCGTGATCGCGGCCTTCTTCGATGTCGCCACCGCGCAGGAAACCATGCGCGTCGCGCGGGAGAACGCGGGCATCGCCCAGAAGGCGCTGCAGCTGGCCGACAAGCGCGTGGCCGCCGGCAAGGCGCCGCCGCTGGAGAGCAACGCGGCGCGCGTGGAACTGGCCAACGCCCGCATCGAGGCGCGCGCAGCCGAAGCCGCGCTGCAGGTCGCCCGGCGCGGCCTGGCCGTGCTGTGGGGCGACACTGCCCCCGAGTTCGCCAGCGTACGCGGCGACATCGACAGGCTGCCCGCGCGCGGCACGCTCGACGAACTGCGCGGCGAGCTGGCTAAGTCGCCGCGCATGCAGGGCGGGCGGCTGTCGGTGGATCTGGGCGCGGCCCAGCTGGAGGTCGAAAAGAGCAAGCGCTATCCAGACATCACGCTGAGCACTGGCGTGGCCCGCGACTACGAGCTCGGCCGCAACAAGGTCCAGTTCGGCGTGGGCATCCCGCTACCGCTGTTCGACCGCAACCAGGGCAACGTCTATGCCGCCACGATGCGCTCGTACAAGGCGCGCGACCAGTACCGCGACCTGGAGGCGCGGCTGGCGGCGGAGCTGCTGCAGTCGATCTCCCAGTTCGACCTGGCGACTGACGCTGCCAATGACTACCGCGCCACGGTGCTGCCCAGCGCGCGCCGCGCCTATGACAGCGCGCTCAAGGGCTTCGAAGCCGGCAAGGTCGGCTATCTGCAGGTGCTGGACGCCCAACGCACCCGCTCGCAGGCCGAACTCGGCTACCTGTCCACCCTGACCAACGCCCACCAGGCCTGGGCCAACATCGACCGCCTCCTCGGACGCTGACTCTCACTACGCCATGACCATGCAAACCCTGCGTTTTCCCCCCGGCCGTTCCCGCGCGCGGTCCCTGGCCGCCGCGCTGCTGGCGGCCGCCAGCCTGCTGGCCGCCACCGGCGCGGCCGCCGACGAAAAGCCCGGCGGCGCCGGCCACGCCGACCATGCACCGACCGAGAAAGGCCCGCAAGGCGGCGCCCTGACCCGCGCCGGCGACAATGGCGTCGAGCTGCTGGTCAGCGAATCCGGCGGTACCTCGCGGCTGCGCCTGTGGGCCTACGCCGGATCCAAGCCGATCGCCGCGGGCGATATCAAGGCCCGCGTCCGCGTCCTGCGCCCGAATGGCGCCGTGGAGGAACTGCGCCTGGAGCCGGCCGATGGCGCGCTGGTCAGTGCCCAGGATATCGCCGAGCCGCACTTCTTCGAGATCGAGGCCGAGGCGAGCTGGCCCGGCCAGGCCGAACCACTGAAGGCCTCGCTGGACAAGGACGAGGGCAAGATCGCGCTCACCGCCGAGCAGGTCGCCGCGGCCGGCATCCGCAGCGCCGCCGCCGCGCCCGCTGCGCTGGAAGCCACCTCGCAATTCCCCGGCGAAATCAAGTTCAACGCCGACCGCACCGCGCACATCGTGCCGCGCCTGGCCGGCGTGGCGCAGGAAGCCCCGGTCGAGCTGGGCCAGATGGTCAAGAAGGGCGAGCTGCTGGCCTCGCTGTCCAGCACGGCCCTGTCGGACCTGCGCAGCGAATGGCTGGCCGCCGTCAAGCGGCGCGACCTGGCCGCCGCCACGCACCAGCGCGAGCTCAAGCTGTGGCGCGATCAGGTCACCGCCGAACAGGACTACCAGCAGGCGCGCACCGCCTTGCAGGAAGCGCAGATCGCCGTGCAGAACGCCGAGCAGAAGCTGGCCGCCGTGGGTGCCACGCCACGCTCGAAGGACCTGAGCCGGCTTGAAATCCGCGCGCCGTTCGACGGCGTGATCGTCGAAAAGCACATCACGCTCGGCGAGGCGCTTGCCGACAACGTCAATATCTTCACGCTGTCGGACCTGCGCACCGTCTGGGCGGAATTCTCGATCGCCGCCAAGGACCTGCAGGACGTGCGCGTGGGCGAGGCCGCTCGCGTCAGCTCGGCGTCGTTTACGGGAAGCGCGATGGGCAAGGTGTCCTATATCGGCTCGCTGCTGGGACAACAGACCCGCACGGCCACGGCGCGCGTCACGCTGGAGAATCCCGACATGGCCTGGCGGCCCGGGCTGTTCGTCTCGGTCAACGTGGTGACCAGCCAGCGCGACGTGCCGGTGGCGATCGCCGCCGACGCGGTGCAGACGGTGGAGGACCAGCCCTCGGTATTCATCGAAGTTCCCGGCGGCTTCCTGGCGCAGCCGGTCAAGCTGGGCAAGACCGCGGGCGACCAGGTGGAAGTGCTGTCCGGCCTGGCCCCGGGCGTGCGCTACGTGACGGACAACGCCTTCGTGCTGAAGTCCGAGCTGGGCAAGGCCAGCGCCGACCACGGCCATTGAGGCGAGGACAGACGACATGTTTGAACGCCTGATCCGCTTTGCCATCGAACAGCGCTGGATGGTGCTGTTCGTCACGCTGGCCATGGCCGCCGTCGGCATCTACAACTACTCGCGGCTGTCCATCGATGCCGTGCCCGACATCACCAACGTGCAGGTGCAGATCAACACCACCGCGCCCGGCTATTCGCCGCTGGAAACCGAACAGCGCGTCACCTATCCGATCGAGACAGTGATGGCCGGCCTGCCCGGCCTGGAACAGACCCGTTCCCTGTCGCGCTACGGACTGTCGCAAGTCACGGTGATCTTCAACGACAGCACCAACATCTATTTCGCGCGCCAGCTGGTCAACGAGCGGCTGCAGCAGGCGCGCGAGAGCCTGCCCGAGGGCGTGTCGGCCACGCTGGGACCGATCTCGACCGGCCTGGGCGAGATCTACTTCTGGACGGTCGAGGCCGAAGACGGCGCGCGCAAGCCCGACGGCTCGCCCTATACCTCCACCGACCTGCGCGAGATCCAGGACTGGGTGGTCAAGCCGCAGCTGCGCAACATCCCCGGCGTGACGGAAATCAATTCCATCGGCGGCTACGCCAAGGAGTACCTGGTGGCGCCGAACACGGAGCAACTGGCGTCCTACGGCCTGTCGCTGACCGACATCATGACGGCGCTGGACCGCAACAACGCCAACATCGGCGCCGGCTACATCGAGCGCAAGGGCGAGCAGTACCTGATCCGGGCGCCGGGACAGGTCCAGTCGGTCGACGATATCGGCAACGTGCTGCTCACCGCCGTGAACGGCCAGGCCATCCGCGTGCGCGACGTGGCCGAGGTATCCATCGGACGCGAGCTGCGCACCGGCGCGGCCACCGACAATGGCAAGGAAGTGGTGCTGGGCACGGCCTTCATGCTGATCGGCGAGAACAGCCGGACCGTGTCGCTGGCCGTGTCCGATCGCATCGCCGCCATCAACAAGACGCTGCCCGAGGGCGTGAAACTGATCACGGCCTACGACCGCAGCAATCTGGTGGACAAGGCCATCGCCACCGTCAAGAAGAACCTGCTGGAAGGCGCCACGCTGGTCATCGTGATCCTGTTCCTGTTCCTGGGCAACCTGCGAGCGGCGCTGATCACGGCCATGGTCATTCCGCTGTCCATGCTGTTCACCTTCACCGGCATGGTCACGTACCAGGTCAGCGCCAACCTCATGAGCCTGGGCGCGCTGGACTTCGGCATCATCATCGACGGCGCCGTCGTGATCGTGGAGAACTGCGTGCGGCGGCTGAGCCATGCGCAGGCCCATCACGGCCGGCCGCTGACCCGCAACGAACGCTTCCACGAGGTCTTCGCCGCCGCGCGGGAAGCGCGCCGGCCGCTGCTGTTCGGCCAGCTCATCATCATGGTGGTGTACCTGCCCATCTTCGCGCTGACCGGCGTGGAAGGGCGCATGTTCCATCCCATGGCGCTGACCGTGGTGCTGGCCCTGCTGGGCGCGATGATCCTGTCGGTGACCTTCGTGCCCGCCGCCGTGGCCATGTTCATGGGCAACAAGGTGGCCGAGAAGGAAAACCGCCTGATGAGCTGGGCCAAGCGCCGCTACGAGCCGCTGCTGGACATGGCGCTGCGCCGCACGCCGCGCGTGCTGATCGCGGCGACGCTGTTCGTGGCCGCCTGCGGCGTGCTGGCCTCGCGCATGGGCAGCGAATTCATACCCAGCCTGAACGAAGGCGACATGGCGATCCAGGCGCTGCGCATTCCCGGCACCAGCCTGAGCCAGTCGCTGGACATGCAGAAGCAGCTGGAGACGCGCCTGAAAGAGAAATTCCCCGAGATCGAACGGATCTTCGCGCGCACCGGCACGGCCGAGATCGCCTCGGACCCCATGCCGCCGAACATCTCCGACGGCTACATCATGCTCAAGCCCATGGATCAATGGCCGACGCCGCGCAAGACCCACGCCGAGCTGCTGGCCGCCATCCAGGAAGAGGCAGGCAAGATGCCGGGCAACAACTACGAGTTCTCCCAGCCCATCCAGCTGCGCTTCAACGAGCTGATCTCCGGCGTGCGCAGCGACGTGGCGGTGAAGATCTTCGGCGACGACAACGACGTGCTCAGCCGCACGGCCGCCGAGGTGGCCGAGTCGCTGAACAGGATCCCGGGCGCGTCCGAGGTCAAGGTCGAGCAGACCACCGGCCTGCCGGTGCTCACCGTGAACATCGACCGCGCCCGCGCGGCGCGCTACGGGCTGAGCCTGGCCGACGTGCAGGACACGCTGGCGATCGCCGTGGGCGGGCGCGCGGCCGGCACGTACTACCAGGGCGACCGGCGCTTCGACATCGTGGTGCGGCTGCCGGAATCGGTGCGCGAGAGCATTCCCGCCCTGCGCAAGCTTCCCATCGCCCTGCCCAAGGCTGACGGTCAGGCGCAGACGGCCTACATCCCGCTGTCCGAGGTCGCCAGCCTGGACCTGTCGCCCGGCCCCAACCAGGTCTCGCGCGAGGACGGCAAGCGCCGCATCGTGGTCAGCGCCAACGTGCGCGGCCGCGACCTGGGCTCGTTCGTGTCCGAGGCGGCCGACGCGATCGAGCGCGACGTCAAGATCCCGGCGGGCTACTGGACCACCTGGGGCGGCACGTTCGAGCAGCTGCAATCGGCGGCCCAGCGCCTGCAGATCGTGGTGCCGGCCGCGCTGGCGCTGGTGTTCGCGCTGCTGTTCGCCATGTTCGGCAACGTCAAGGACGGCCTGCTGGTCTTCACCGGCATTCCCTTCGCGCTGACGGGCGGCATCGTCTCGCTGTGGCTGCGCGGCATGCCGCTGTCGATCACGGCGGCGGTGGGCTTCATCGCGCTGTGCGGCGTGGCGGTGCTCAACGGCCTGGTGATGCTGTCCTTCATCAACGGGCTGCGCCAGGAGGGCAAGCCGCTGGACGAGGCGGTGCGCGAGGGCGCGCTGACGCGGCTGCGGCCAGTGCTGATGACGGCGCTGGTGGCCTCGCTGGGTTTCGTGCCCATGGCCATCGCCACCGGCACCGGCGCCGAAGTGCAGCGCCCGCTGGCCACCGTGGTGATCGGCGGCATCATCTCCTCGACCATCCTGACCCTGCTGGTGCTGCCCGCGCTGTACCGCCTGCTGCACCGCAAGGACGCCGAGGAGCTGGAGCTGGCCGAATCGGCGCGCGTGGCCCGCGACAACGCGTAAGGCCAGGCGCGGTGGTCCGCCCGGGTCCGCCGCGCCTTACAGAAATGTAATCCAGGCGTCGGCTGTTCGTCGGCGGCTGCTCGCTACATTGCCTGGGTTCCCCCTCGATCGGTTATCGCCATGCATCCTCCCCCCCTGCCCACCGCCGCGCGCTCCCGTCGACCCGCCGTGCAGCTTTCGGTCATCGTGCCCTTCCTGAACGAGCGCGACGTGCTGCCCGTCTGCCTGGAGCGCCTGCGGCGCGTGCTCGACGGCCTGAACGAGTCCTACGAAATCGTATTCGTCGACGACGGCAGCCGCGACGGCAGCGCCGAGTTCCTGGCCGCTCGGATCCGCACGGAGCCCGGCCTGAAGCTGCTGCGCCTGTCGCGCAACTTCGGCAAGGAGGCCGCCATGACCGCCGGCATCGAGCACGCCGTCGGCGCGGCCGTCGTGATCCTGGACGCCGACCTGCAGGATCCGCCCGAGCTGATCCCCGACATGGTGCGCGCCTGGCGCGAGGGCGCGGACGTGGTCTGCATGCGGCGCCGCAGCCGCGCCGGCGAGAGCTGGCTCAAGCGCGCCTCGGCCTATGCCTACTACCGGCTGCTGAACCGGCTCAGCAAGGCCGGCATTCCCGCCGACACCGGCGACTTCCGGCTGATGAGCCGCAAGGCGGTGCAAGCCCTGCTGCAGCTGCCCGAGCGCTGCCGCTACATGAAGGGCATGTATGCGTGGATCGGCCTGCCCACCCGCATCATCGACTACGACCGCGATCCGCGCGCCGCCGGCACCACCAAGTGGAACTACCTGGGCCTGATGCGGCTGGCGATGGAGGGCATCACCTCGTTCTCCACCGCGCCGCTGCGCTGGGCCACCGGCCTGGGCGTGGCCGCCGCGCTGGCCGGCGTCGGATTCGGCATCGTCATCACGCTCAAGACCCTGCTGCTGGGCGAGGAAGTGCATGGCTATCCCTCGCTCATCGCCATCATCACCTTCCTGAGCGGCGTGCAGCTGATCACCATCGGCCTGCTGGGCGAATACGTGGGCAAGACCTATATGGAATCCAAGCAGCGGCCGGTCTACCTGCTGCGCGACGTGCAGCGCAGCCGCACGGCGGCATTGCGCCTGCCTGGATCCGAACCCGACACGGCGGCGGACCCTGCCTCCGGATACGCGCGCGACGACGCCGCCGGCCCCGCGCGCCAGGCCGCCCCATCCGCCGCCATGACCGGAGAGGGTCCGCATGCGGTCAACTTCTAAGGCCCTGCTGCTGGGCCTCGCGGCCATCCTCGCGGCGCGGCTGTTCGCCATGGCGGTCATGCCGCTGGCCGACACCTCGGAACCGCGCTACGCCGAGATCGCGCGCCTGATGGCCGTCACCGGCGACTGGGTCACGCCCTGGTTCGAGCCGGGCGTGCCGTTCTGGGGCAAGCCGCCGCTGGCATTCTGGGCGCCGGCGCTGTCCATCAAGCTGCTGGGCCTGTCCGAGTTCAGCCTGCGCCTGCCTGCCTTCGCCGCCATGCTGGGCATGCTGGCGCTGGTCCATGCCTTCGCCGCGCGCCAGTTCGGCGCCAGCGCCGCGCGCTGGGCCGCGCTGGTGTTCGCCACCATGCTGCTGCCGCTGGCCAGCGCTGGCGCGGTGCTCACCGATCCCTTCCTGGCGCTGGGCGTGACGCTGTCGATGACCTCCTTCCTGCTGGCGCGGCGCGACGGCCCCCCGTGGTGGCGCTACGGCTTTTTCGTGGGCCTGGCGATCGGCCTGCTGTCCAAGGGGCCGCTGGCCCTGGTGCTGGTGGCGGTCGCCGTGCTGCCCTGGTCGCTGCTGCCCGCCGGCCGCGCGCAGTGGCGCGCGCTGCCCTGGATCGGCGGCACGATCCTGATGCTGGCGCTGGCCCTGCCCTGGTACGTGATGGCCGAGATCCGCACGCCCGGCTTCCTCCAGTACTTCATCGTGGGCGAGCATTTCCTGCGCTTCGTCGACCCGGGCTGGCAAGGCGATCTGTACGGCACCGCGCACAAGCGGCCCTATGGCGGCATCTGGCTGGACTGGCTGCTGGCGACCATGCCCTGGGGACTGGCGGGCCTGTGGCTGTTCCTGCGGCCCGGCCAGGGCGCGCCGCTGCGGACCCGGCTGGCGTCGCTGGCGCGCGATCCGCTGCGCGGCTACCTGCTGCTCTGGGGTCTGGCCGCGCCCGCGTTCTTCACGCTGTCCGGCAATATCCTCTGGACCTATGTGCTGCCTTCGCTGCCGCCGCTGGCGCTGGCGCTGGGCGCCTGGATGGCGGACCATGCGCCGACGCGGGGCTGGCGCGCCCGGCTGCCGACCGCGCTGATGCTGCTGACGCCGCTCGCGGCGCTGACGCTGGGCGCGCTGTCGCTGGCGCAGCCCGAGCGCTACAAGACCGAGAAGCAGCTGGTGGCCCAGGCCTTCGCGCGCATGCAGCCCGGCGAGCAGCTGGTCTTCGTGGGCAGCAGGCCGTTCTCGGCGCGCTTCTATTCGCAAGGCGCGGCCGGCCAACTGCCCATGGAAGCCGTGGCGGCGGCGCCGGCCCTGCCGGGGGCCGGCGCGCGCCTCTTCCTGGCGGTCGAAAAGAACCGCCTGCCAGCCTTGCGCGACACGCTGGCCGGCTGGCGGCTGCTGCCGCTCTACGCCAGCCGGCGCTACGTGCTGCTGCAGGTCGAAAGCGGCGCCGTCGCGGCGCGCGATGGCGCCGCTCGGGAAGCGCCGGCCGCCATCGCCGCGACCGGCGTGGCGGCCAGTCCGCCGTCCCCGGCGCCCTGACGCGCGCTCAGCGCCCGCGCGCCACGCACATCAGGCTCAGGATCTCGAACATGATCTGCGCGCCAGCGTGCGCGGTGTTGGCGGTGGCGTCATAGGCCGGCGCCACCTCCACCAGATCGCCGCCGGCGATGTTCAGACCCGCCAGCCCGCGCAGCATGGCCTGGGCCTCGCGCACCGTCACTCCGCCCACTTCCGGCGTGCCGGTGCCGGGCGCGAAGGCGGGATCCAGACAGTCGATGTCGAACGACACATAGACCGGCGCGTCGCCCACCACCTCGCGCGCCTTGGCCACGATGGCGTCCACGCCCAGCCTGGGAATGTCCTCGGCATGGATCACGGTCATGCCCGAGGCGTAGGAAAACTCCCACAGGTACTCGGCCGCGCCGCGGATGCCAATCTGGATGGTGCGCGTGGGATCCAGCACACCGTCGAGCACGGCCTGGCGGAACGGGCCGCCGTGATGGAAGCGGCTGCCGTCGAACGGTCCGCCGGTGTCGCAATGCGCGTCGAAATGGATCAGCGCCAGCGGCCGCTCGCGGCCCAGCGCCCGCAGGATGGGCAGGGTCACCGAATGGTCGCCGCCCGCCGACAGCGGGATCACGCCGGCCTGCTGGATATGCCGGTAGATGGCCTCGATGTCTTCGTGCGACTGGTCCAGGCTGAAACGGCTGCGCATCGGCACGTCGCCGATGTCGGCCACGCGCAGCTGGGTCACGGGCGTGCACTTCAGGACGTGGTTGTAGGGGCCGACGCGCTCGATCGCGCGCAGGGCGCGCGGCCCGAAGCGACAGCCGCTGCGGTTGCTGGCGCCCAGGTCCATCGGCACGCCCAGCAGCGCGACCTCCAGGTCGCCGAATTCGGGCCGGTTCCAGTCCATCGCCCGGGCCGGCGCGTCCAGCAGCGTGGGCATGCCGGCATAGGGCGCCATGCGCGTGCCGCTGTCGTTGATCACATTGGCCGCGATGGCGCGGAAATGCGGGTCGTGGATCTCGGCCTCGTTGGCGCCGCCGAAGCGCTCGCGCAGCGCCTGCAATTTTTCGGGCGTGAAAGTCATGTCTGCTCCTGCTTGATGGAAAACTCAGTCGGGCTGGGCCTGGGTGCGCGCGCCGTCCAGGCCGGCGGCCACATCGCCGCGCGTCGCCAGGCTGATCAGCACCAGGCTGGCGAGGCTGACGGCCAGGCTGACGTAGATGGGCGTGTTGGCATCCAAGCCGTCCTTGATCATGAAGGCGATGGCCGCGCCGCAGCCCAGCAGCATGCTGGCGATGGCGGCCGGCGTGGTGGCTCGGCGCCAGTAGATCGCGCCCAGCAGGGGCACCAGCATGCCGCCCACCAGCAGGTTGTAGGCGCAGGTCAGCGCGCTCAGCACATCGTCCACCGCCAGCGCGATGCCCACGGCGGTGAAGCCGGCCAGCAGCGTGATGAGACGGTGCGAACTCACGTTCTCAAGGCGGCGGCCGCCGCGCAGCGCGGGCAGCAGGTCCTCGGCCAGCACCGTGGAGGTCGCCAGCATGGCGGCGCTGGCCGTGGACATCATGGCCGCGAGCGCGGCGGCGATGACCAGGCCCCGGATGCCGTCGGGCAGGCTGGCCTGCACGATGGCGGCGAAGGCATTGTTGGGATTGTCCAGCTCGGGCAGCAGCACCTTGGCTGCCATGCCGATCAGCGCGCCGGCCAGGCCGTACAGCACACAGTACACGCCGGCCGCGGTTCCAGCGACGCGCGCCACGCCCGTGCTGCGGGCGGTGAACACGCGCTGCCAGATGTCCTGGCCGATCAGGATGCCGAAGAAATAGATGACGAAGTAGGTGGCGATGGTGCTCCAGCCTATGGTGGTGAAATCGAAGCTGGCCGCCGGCAGGCGCGCGACCAGCTGGTCCCAGCCGCCCACGCGCATGATGCAGATGGGCAGCAGCACGAACATCAGGCCCACGGTCTTGATCACGAACTGCACGATGTCGGTCAGCGTCAGCGACCACATGCCGCCCACCGCCGAATAGATGACGACCACGCCGCCGCCGAGCAGCACCGCCGCCCAGAAGGGCAGATCGAACAATACGTGCATCACCGTGCCGGTGGCGATGACGGACGTGGCGGCCAGCATCAGCGCGTAGGCCATCATCACCAGCGCGCTGACGCGGCGCGTGGCCGTGCTGTAGCGCCGCTCAAGCACCTGGGTCACGGTGTAGATGCGCAGCTTGAGCAGCGGCTTGGCCAGGAACAGGTTCAGCACCACGATGCCCGCGCCCAGCGCCGCGCACAGCCAGAAGCCGGAGATGCCGTGGACATAGCCCAGGCGCACCGTGCCGACGGTGCTGGCCCCGCCCAGCACCGTGGCCGCCATGGTGCCCATGTAGAAGCCCGGCCCCAGGTTGCGCCCCGCCACCAGGAAGTCTTCCTGCGTCTTCGCGCGCCGCATGCCGTACCAGCCCAGCAACAGCATCGCGCCCATGTAGATCACGACTACGCCTATGTCCAAGAACATGTCCGCCCCTCGATTCGTTTCCGGCGCGCGTCCAGGGCGCGCCATGTGGTCTTGATGCCATTCACAGGCGTCGCGCGAAACACCGATATGTATAAAAGTGAATTCCCGCGCAACCTGCTTTCCAGCCACTGCCGGCATGATTCCCGTGCTTTTCGACGTAGGACTTTCATGCCCGTAAGGCCCGATGGAATAATAGAAATCACGCAATTCCCGATCCATATCTCGTTCGCTCAACAAGCATCGATAAAGATCAATGTTTCATAGGTGATTACCCTATGCTGTCCACCGTTACCGATCTGGATCTCAGGCTGATCAGGGTGTTCCTGGCCATCGTCGACGCCGGCGGCGTATCGGCCGCGCAGGACGTGCTGGGCGTGGGCCAGTCCACCATCAGCAGCCAGCTCGCCACGCTGGAGACGCGGCTGGACTTCCGCCTGTGCGAACGCGGCCGGGGCGGCTTCCGGCTGACGGCCAAGGGCCAGCGCTTCGCCCGGCTGGCGCGCAGCGCGCTGACCTCGCTGAACAACTTCACCGCCGAGGCCCGCAACATGCATCGCCAGCTGGTCGGCAGCCTGACGCTGGGCCTGATCGGCAACGCCACGCTGGAACAGAACGGGCTGATCGCTCGCGCCATCGCCCGCTTCCGGCAACGCGACGAGGCGGTGCGGCTGTCGCTGCTGATCCACGGCCCGCGCGAACTGGAAGAGCTGATCCTGAAGGACGAGATGCAGGTGGCGGTGGGCTATTTCCTGCACCGCGTGCCGATGCTGGACTACGCCACGCTGTTCCAGGAGCGTCAGGTGGCCTATTGCGGCGCGGGCCACGCGCTGGCGCCGCGCGCCGGCAGCCTGGGCCCGGACGACGTGGCCGAGTCGGACTGGACCTGGCGCACCTATCCGCTGCCCGAGGCTTCCTTCGCGGGCCTGCCGCGCCGCATCACCTCCGAGGCCGACA
>NZ_JAGTJY010000650.1:0-331 GCF_018195695.1 Achromobacter sp. Marseille-Q0513
GACGTCTGTGAAAGTAGGTCATCGTCAGGCTTTTATTGCTCAGAACCCCGCAGCTTACCGCTGCGGGGTTTTGTTTTTGCGGGTACGCAAATGCCGGGACGCCTTGAGCACCAATAGCTGCGCGCTGGCCGCCTGGCCAGTGCCGGGCCAGGCATGTACCTGCCATGGCACGCACAAGACATGGCACGCACCAGACATGAATACAAGAAAGGCCCTGCGGCGCAAGCCGCGGGGCCTTTGCTTTAGGCGGGGACGAGAAGGCACTTGGGCCGCGTTTGGCCATCGAGAATGCGGGGCGGTAAAGCCCCACGGGGTTGCAGAGATTCTTCAG
>NZ_JAGTJY010000651.1:0-330 GCF_018195695.1 Achromobacter sp. Marseille-Q0513
CGGCGCGGTTATCGTCCCCAACCGCTGAAGCGTGTCTATATTCCTAAAGCCAATGGGAAGATGCGGCCGCTGGGTATCCCGACCATGAGAGACAGGGCGATGCAGGCGCTATACCTGCTGGCTCTTGAACCCGTGGCCGAGACCACAGCGGACGGACGCTCGTTTGGGTTCCGACCGGAGAGGTCCACGGCGGACGCCATCGAACAGTGCTTCACGGCACTGTCCAAGAAGGTGGCACCGCAGTGGGTTCTCGAAGGCGACATCAAGGGCTGCTTCGACAACATCAGCCATGACTGGCTCATGGGTCATGTACCGACGGATCGCGAGATT
>NZ_JAGTJY010000652.1:0-330 GCF_018195695.1 Achromobacter sp. Marseille-Q0513
ATCGAAAAGGATGAGTCGCCGTCGTTGTTTGGAATGGGAACTACGGTTTCCCTCTCAGTTTCAGACGAGCCGAGAGCTTTGGTCGAGGCTTTGAATGACATGGCAGAGAGAATGCGTCGGCAACGGAGCGAAACTATAGTGGCTCCGATCATTTATAGAGAAAATTCTATCGGAAAAATGAGTACGAATTAAGGATGTTATCTTCCTGGGAATGCGAGGCTCGAAGCTATGCGGGTCTCTTGCGATTCTGATTTCTGTTCTTGGATGTAGAACGGGCGCTTCAGAAACTCTCGATAAAATAGGCTTGTCTGGTTTCGATGTGGGTAAGCT
>NZ_JAGTJY010000653.1:0-329 GCF_018195695.1 Achromobacter sp. Marseille-Q0513
TCGTTAAGTAGTCAGCTTACGGTGACACAATGTCCGCTCACAAACAGCCTACTAAGCCACGGTCAGAATGAAATTTTAAGTTACACTTGTCCGTCATATTCCCGTCTAATCCGGACAATTGGAGGAGCTTATCAAACGCTTTGGCCTTCGGGAGCTAGCCCACCGAGAGTTACTCCGTGCTTTGCTGGGTTCATAGGGACTCACCTGCTCAGCGAAGCGAGAGAACGTGGGAAAGAGTTGCGCGCCATGCTCGATAAGCTCTTTACGCGTCTGAGAGAGTTGGAGGATCAGGCACGAACCTTCCATACCAGCTCGGCATACGACCAGGA
>NZ_JAGTJY010000654.1:0-328 GCF_018195695.1 Achromobacter sp. Marseille-Q0513
CGCATGCCGGCGCGGATCCCGCCCTTCCCCCGGCGCAATGCGCCGCGCTCTATCGCAAACTGACCTGGCGTCTCATCCCCTTTCTCTTTCTCGCCTTCGTCGTCGCGTACATCGACAGGGTCAACGTCAGTTTCGC
Organism: Achromobacter sp. Marseille-Q0513; assembly: GCF_018195695.1. Taxonomy (NCBI): domain Bacteria; kingdom Pseudomonadati; phylum Pseudomonadota; class Betaproteobacteria; order Burkholderiales; family Alcaligenaceae; genus Achromobacter; species Achromobacter sp. Marseille-Q0513. The sequence goes on from NZ_JAGTJY010000654.1 coordinate 137, forward strand.
GAAACTGCAAATGCTCGCGGATCTCTCGATGTCCGAAACCATCTATGGCGCCGGCGCGGGCGTGTTCTTTCTCGGCTACTTCCTCTTCGAAGTGCCGAGCAACCTGATCCTGCATCGCGTGGGAGCGCGCCTCTGGATCGCACGCATCATGGTCACCTGGTCGATCATTTCCTGTCTGACGATGTACACGCA
>NZ_JAGTJY010000655.1:0-327 GCF_018195695.1 Achromobacter sp. Marseille-Q0513
CGTCCTCGATCGCGCTGTACATCAACGGGGTGCAGCAGTACTCCAGCAACGTGCCGGCCGGCCCCTTCGTGGTCAACCAGATACCCGGCATCACCGGCGCGGGGCAGGCCACCATCGTCACGCGCGACGCGCTGGGACGCAGCATCGCGACGACGGTGCCCTTGTACGTGGACACGCGGCTGCTGGCGCGCGGCCTGTCCAGCTATTCGGTGGAAGCCGGTTTCGTGCGGCGGCAGTTCAGCGTGCGCTCGTTCGACTACGACCACGCGCCGGCCTTCAGCGCATCGGGCCGCTACGGGCTGGACGACGCGCTGACGCTGGAGGGCC
>NZ_JAGTJY010000656.1:0-326 GCF_018195695.1 Achromobacter sp. Marseille-Q0513
TTCATGCACGCCCTCGCGCGCGCCGTCACCGGCGCATCGGTGGCAGCCATCCCCTGCGGCACGGATTTACGGCAGATGCGCATGGAGATTGACGCCACCCGCATCGACGACCCGGTATTGGCGCAGGAAGTGGCGGACTTCACGCATGATTGCTACGGACCGGCGCGGGCGAAGCTGTTCATGCAGCGTCCGGCGCTCGATGCGGCGCAGATGCACGACGTGAGCTGGATAGGCTCGCGCTACTTCAGCAATACGGCGGGCTACTACGATAACTATCGATCCGCCACGCCGCGCGCGGACTGGCCCTATGACAGCAGCCGTGATGC
>NZ_JAGTJY010000657.1:0-326 GCF_018195695.1 Achromobacter sp. Marseille-Q0513
CACAACAAGAATTGTTGAACATAGCGCGGGAACATCTCTCTCTTGAAACACTGGAAGAACGAGGCCGTGACCGGTTGGATTTTCCAGAACTGCACGTCTTGTCCGTGCGCAGCGCGCTGGAGGCTGCATATCTGGCCGGCATGGTAGATCGACTTCGGCACTAGCTCGCTACGCGCGGTGCCCGGCTGCTGCCGGGCACCAGGTCAGCGGCCGGGCTGGCACACGCGGGTCGCGGTGCCCGGCCGAGAGTTGGACGAGAGTGCAGAAGTGAGAGGGGCGGCCTGCCGGCCGCCCCTCGTGGTCTGCACAATGCCGCGGCTTGTGTT
>NZ_JAGTJY010000658.1:0-326 GCF_018195695.1 Achromobacter sp. Marseille-Q0513
CCTACTGGCTGGAGAAGGATCGTGCCGGCGGCTTCCCGCATGAGTTCTACGACGCGATGGCGCATGCGGGCTGGCTCGGCATCTGCATCCCCGAGGAATTCGGCGGCTCCGGTCTTGGCATCATGGAAGCCGCGATCATGATGCGCGCGATATCGGAATCGGGTGCGGGCATGTCGGGCGCCTCCGCGATTCATATGAATGTGTTCGGGCTCAATCCGGTGGTGGTGTTCGGCGACGATGCGCAGCGCGCGCGCATGCTGCCCGGCATCGTCGAGGGCCGCGAGAAAGCCTGCTTCGGGGTGACCGAGCCGAACACCGGTCTCAAC
>NZ_JAGTJY010000659.1:0-324 GCF_018195695.1 Achromobacter sp. Marseille-Q0513
GGCAGGACGGCGTGCTGGTCGCCAGCACCGACATCGGCGCGCGCGGCGCCATCCATCTGCTGAACCGCGCCAGCGATGCGAGCGGCAGCGTGGTGCTGGGCGAGGGCAGTGTCACCGCCGTGGTGCTGGAGTCGTCGGCGCTGACCGGCCTGGACGGCCAGCGGGACGCGGCGCTGAAGGCCCTGGACGGCCAGGAGACCAACAAGACGGGCGGTGCATACGACCATCTGAGCACGGTGGCGGACCGCCGCGACCTGTCGCGCATCGAAGTGGTGACGGGCGGGCAGGCGCTGTTCGCGGGCGGCTCGACCACCGTGGCGACCG
>NZ_JAGTJY010000065.1:0-28954 GCF_018195695.1 Achromobacter sp. Marseille-Q0513
ATACCTTCATCACACTCGTGGCGGACTGATTATCATGTAGATTTTGATACGTAACGAGACTGATGGCTAGCGATGTGTTTGTTTTTTTTTATTTTCAAAGCAGAAGCCGGCATAGGAGATGGGAGCCCGTCTCGTGGGCTGGGAGATGTGTAAAAGAGCGGGGTGTCCAGGCCAACCACCACCGACCCCGAGCCCCCCCCCTCCCGGAAGGACTACAAGAAGTCCCATCCCGGCACCGAGGAGCGCCAGCGCGAAGGCCGCGCCCGCCTCTGGGACAAGCCGCAGGACCAGGAACTGCAGGAAGGCTTCCGCGCGGCCCGCGTGCCGCAAAGGCCGTACGTGTATCAGGCCGACTGATACCGTCACGGCAGCCATGTCCAAGAACGCCTCCGTCCCAGGCGACGCTCTGGCCGCGCTCGTGGAACCGCCCGTCGACAGCACCCCTGACACGGTCGACAGCGTGGCGTTCGCTCGCCTTTACGGCGAGCCGCTGTTCCAGATGCCGACGGACCTGTACATCCCGCCGGACGCGCTGGAGATCTTCCTCGAGGCGTTCGAGGGGCCGCTGGACCTGCTGCTGTACCTGATCCGCAAGCAGAACTTCAACGTTCTGGACATCCCCATGGCGGATGTCACGCGGCAATACCTGTCGTATGTGGACCAGATCCGCATCCACAACCTGGAGCTGGCCGCCGAGTACCTGCTCATGGCGGCAATGCTCATCGAGATCAAGTCGCGCATGCTGCTGCCGGTCAGGAAGAGCGACACCGGCGAAGAGCCCGAGGATCCGCGCGCCGAACTGGTCCGCCGCCTGCTCGAGTACGAGCAGATGAAGCTGGCGGCGCAGAAGCTCGACGCCATGCCCCAGCTGGGCCGCGATTTCGTCAGCAGCCACGCCGTGGCCGACCTGAGCGTGGAGCGCATGCTGCCCGAGGTCGACGTGGACGACCTGCGCGCGGCCTGGGCCGACATCATGAAGCGCGCCCGGCTCAACCAGCACCACCACATCACGCGCGAACAGCTGTCCGTGCGCGACCACATGACCCATATCCTGAGGCGCCTGAACGACGTGCGCTTCATGGAGTTCGGCGACCTGTTCATGGAGCGCATCCGCGAAGGCGCGCCCGCGGCCGTGGTCGTCGTGCATTTCATCGCCATGCTCGAGCTGGCCCGCGAATCGCTGCTGGAGATCACGCAGGCCGAGCCCTACGCGCCGATCTACGTGCGCCTGGCCTACACGAGCGTGGCCGCCGTCGCGGCCTGATCCGCCGGCGGGGCTGCGCCAACCCCGGAGAATTCCCTTGAAAGTCGTCCACACCATCCAGGAACTGCGCGACCAGCTGCGCGGCCAGAATCGCGTCTCCTTCGTGCCCACCATGGGCAACCTGCACGAAGGCCACCTGTCCTTGATGAAGATGGCCCGCCAGCACGGCGACCCGGTGGTGGCCAGCATCTTCGTCAACCGGCTGCAGTTCGGGCCCAACGAGGACTTCGACCGCTATCCCCGCACGCTGGCCGCCGACATCGAGAAGATGGAGCGCGAGCGCGACGTCTACGTGCTGTTCGCGCCCGACGAGCGCGAGATGTATCCCGAGCCGCAGAACTACCGCGTGCAGCCGCCCGATGACCTGGGCGACATCCTGGAAGGCGAGTTCCGGCCCGGCTTCTTCACGGGCGTGAGCACGGTGGTGCTGAAGCTGTTCTCCTGCGTGCAGCCGCGCGTGGCCGTGTTCGGCAAGAAGGACTACCAGCAGCTCATGGTGGTGCGCAACATGTGCCGCCAGTTCCAGCTGCCGGTGGAAGTGCTGGCGCACGAGACCGTGCGCGCCGACGACGGCCTGGCGCTGTCGTCGCGCAACCGCTACCTGAGCGAGGCCGAGCGCGCCGAGGCGCCGGCGCTGTACGCCGAGCTGCGCGCCATCGAGCATCGGCTGGCCGCCGGCGCGACCGACGCGGTCGCGCTGGAGGCCGAGGCCGCCGCCAGCCTGGCGCGCCGTGGCTGGCAGGTGGACTACATCTCGGTGCGCCGCCAGCGCGACCTGAAGCGTCCGGAGGCCGCCGACCTGGCCGCCGGCGAGCCGCTGGGGGCGCTGGCCGCCGCCAAGCTGGGCGCGACCCGGCTGATCGACAACCTGGAACTCGCCTACCGGGCGTAGCCGCCGGGCGGCGGGCGCGGCCCGCCGCTGTCAGAATTGCCAGCTTACGACCTGGCCGCCATCACGGCAGACTGCGGGTATTCACAGGAATGCCAGCAGTCTTTGCCCATGCAGCTACGCTCCGATCTCGATTCCCTGCTCGCTTCGCTGACTCCGCGCGAACGCGAAATCGTCCTCTATGTGGCCACCGGTCGCGCCAACAAGGTCATCGCCATCGACCTGGGCATTTCGCTGCGCACGGCCGAGGCCCATCGCGCCCACATCTTCGAAAAACTCGGCGTCCGCAACGCCATGCAGCTGGCGTGCCGGCTGTGCGAGCACTGGCGCGCGGGAGCGTCGCCGTTGCTGCGGTATCCCGACGCGGCCGCGGTTTGCGCTGGCGCTTCCGATTCGTCCGCCGCCACCGCTGTGTCCGATTCGTCCAGTCCTTGTTCGCACCCTATCAGTCCGGCTGTTCCGCGCGGCCGGGGCCGGTCCTAGCGCGGGTCGCCAGGCCCGGAAACGCGCAGGCCCGCCAGAAGGCGGGCCTGTCGTGTCGCAGCCGGGCAGCCGGGTATCGCTGCCCGCCGCGTTCAGCCGTTGCCGGCGGCGCTCAAGGGCACTGCGGCGCGGCGGCCTTGGCCAGCTCGTCGATCGGGTCCAGGTCGGGCTGGCGGGTCAGGTTGTAGTTCAGGTTGGGCGTCTGGCCAGCGATGGAACGCACGCGCAGCACATTGTTGGCTGCGGCGGCGAACTCGGCGCGCACGTTGCCCTTGCCGTCCAGCAGGATCACGCGCGACGGGCGCTCGTCGGTGGCGTCCCAGCAGCCTTGCTCGACCACCGGCGCGCCCTGCTTGGCGTCGCTTTCCAGGTAGGCGACGCGGCCGCGCCAGCGGCCGTTGGGCGCCAGCGTCAGCGTCACGCGCTGCGCCGTGCACTGCATGGCGGGCGAGAAGCAGGGCAGCGTGCCCATGTAGGTCTGCGGCTGCGGCACGAGGCTGTGCGCGGCGGCGCTGGGCGTGGATGCCGGCAGGGCCGGGGCGGGCGCCGCGCCCGAGGCAGCGACGCCCGAGGCGGCGCCGCTGTCGGCGCCTTCGGGCACGGCCTGGCCGTCCTCGGTGGTATGGCCCGCTTGGGCGGCCTGGGCCTGCTGGCTGGCGGTCTTGCGCGGGGCGTCGGGCTTGAGCGCGATCTGCACTTGCGACGGTGCGCGCAGGACGGTGCGGTAGCCGGCGCCGGAGCCCTGGGACTGGGCGTCCGTGACGGTGCTTTCAGCCGGAGGGTCGTAATAGCCTTCGGTGCGCTGTTGCGCGCAGCCGGCGATACCGAGTGCCGAGCCGGCCAGCAGCAGCGCCATGATGTTGAATTTGCGGGGGCGGGTGGAGGTATCGTCGCGCGCGGTCATCATGGCAGCTTATCCGTGAATTGAGTCTGTCTCCGATTTTACGCACTTATGCGAAGATTCGATACGAATCCAATCGCCGCTCCGTCGAGCGGCCTGTCTTTATGCGCAAATTACGACACGTCCCCGGGCATGACCGCCTGGCATGCTTGCACCGCCCGTCCCCTAGCAGCGGGGCCTGGCCGTGCGCCTGGTCGGACGCCGGGGGTGCATGACGGCCATGTGGCAAGCCTTTGACCTGCCTCAATCCCTGTTCCTGGTTCTGGCGGCCCTGGCCGGCCTGGCCGTGGGCGGCTGGCTGACGCTGCTGACCCATCGGCTGCCGCGCATGATGGAACGAGAGTGGCAGGCGCATTGCCAGGAGTCCGCCGAGCCGGCCGTCGCCACGGAGCAGGCGTGCGCCCCGGCCTATGGCCTGCGCGCGCCGGCCTCGCATTGTCCGCAATGTGCGGCGCCGGTCCGGGGCGGGCGCCGGTGGCCGCGGGCGGGCTGGCTGCTGCTCAAGGGGCGCTGCGCGGCCTGCGGCGCCGCCATCGGCTGGCGCTATCCCGCGATCGAACTGCTGACCGCCGTATTGTTCGCCGCCTGCGCCTGGCGCTTCGGGCCCACGCCCATCGCGCTGTGCGGCATGGGCCTGTCGGCCGCCCTGGTGGCGCTGGCCTGGATCGACCTGGAGAGCACGCTGCTGCCCGACGCGATCACCTTGCCGCTGGCTTGGGCCGGGCTGCTGGTCAATCTGGGCGACGGTTTCACGCCGCTGCCGCTGGCGGTGCTGGGCGCGGTGGCCGGCTATGGTTTCCTGTGGCTGATCTTTCACGCGTTCCGCTATTTCACGGGGCGCGAAGGCATGGGCTACGGCGACTTCAAGCTGCTGGCCGCGCTGGGCGCGTGGTTCGGCGTGGGCGCGCTGCCCATGCTGCTGCTGGCGGCGTCGCTGGCCGGCGTGCTGGTGGGCGGTACGATGACGCTGGCCGGTCGCGCCAGCCGTGGCCAACCCTTGCCTTTCGGCCCCTACCTGGCGCTGGCCGGGGTGGCGGTGCTGCTGCTGGGCGGCGAGCCCGGGCTGGCAAGGCTGTTGCCATGACCGCCGGGCATGGCGCCGGCGCGCGAGCGGCCATACATGGGGCGAAGGCTATGAGCATATTCAAGATAGGTTTGACGGGCGGCATCGGCTCGGGCAAGTCGCGCGTGGCGGACATGCTGGCCGAGTGGGGCGCGTCCGTGGTGGACACCGATGAGATCGCGCGCGCGCTGACCGTCGCGGGCGGTTCGGCCATGCCCGCGATCGAGCAGGCGTTCGGCGCCGGGGCGCTGGCCGAGGACGGTTCGCTGGACCGCGCCTGGATGCGCGAGCGCGCTTTCGCCGATGCCTCGGTGCGGCAGCGGCTGGAAGCCGTGCTGCATCCGTTGATCGGCGATGAGACGGAGCGCCAGGCCGACGCGGCGCGCGGCTGCTATCTTGTGTTCGTGGTGCCGCTGCTGGTCGAGTCGCTGCCGCGCTGGCGGCCGCGCGTGGACCGCATCTGCGTGGTCGATTGCGATCCCGCCACGCAGGTCGCGCGCGTGCAGTCGCGCAGCGGGCTGACGGAGCCTGCCATACGGCGTATCATGGCGGCACAGGCTGCGCGGGCAAGCCGGCTGGCGGTCGCGGACGATGTCGTCGACAACGATGGCGACACCACACCGGAACAATTGCGCGCGCGGACGAAGACCGTGCATGAGCGTTGGTTGGCGTTGGCGGCCGCAAGGCCGTGAGCCTGGCGCCAATGCGGCGCTCATGAATAACCCGGCCCACGCGGCCGACTCCTGACGGGCCTGCATATAGCGTGATTGTTTACGAGTATCCCTTCAACGAGCGCATCCGCGCTTATCTGCGGCTGGAATACCTGTTCGACAGGCTGTTCTTCTTCGCCCGCGAGGGAGATTTCCGCCAACACCAGGTCGCCGTCACCGCCTTGTTCGACCTGCTCGACGCCTGCGAGCGCACCGATATCAAGGGCGCGCTGCTGCAGGATCTGGAACGGCAGCGCCTGGCGCTTGGTGCATTGCGCGACCATCCCGGCGTGGCCCAGGACGCGCTCGAAGGCATGCTGCGCGAAATGGAGAAGATCGCGCAAACGCTGTCGGCGACCGGCAAGACCGGCCAGTCGCTGCGCGAGAACGAATGGCTGACCAGCCTGCGCGGCCGCCTGTCGGTGGCGGGTGGCGCGATCCAGGTCGACATGCCCTCGTACTATTCCTGGCAGCACAAGGCCCAGGCCGCGCGCTGCGCCGACCTGCAGGCCTGGACCGCGCCCTTCGTCCCCCTGTACGACGGCCTGACGCTGGCGCTGCGCCTGTTGCGCGAGTCCGGCCGCAAGAGCGACACCGTGGCCGAGCAGGGCGCCTACCAGCAGATGCTGGGCGGCAAGCAGTTCCAGATGCTGCGCGTGTGGGTGGACCCGGCGCACGGCGTGTTTCCCGAGATCAGCGCCAATAAGTATATGATCTGGATACGTTTTTCCACCCAGGACGGGGATTTCAAGCCCCAGCCGGTGGCGCGGGACGTGCCCTTCCAGATGACGCTCTGCAATTCCTGAGCGCGGGGCCTTCAGGCCCCGATTCCTGTTGCGGGCTATTTCAGCGCGGCCGGGCATCATACGAATTCAACGTCGCCTAGTAGACAATACGGCTTTTCCCGCTCGCGCCGGATCCGCTTCCATGTCTCAAAGCCGTCCCGTTACTCCGCCTTCCCGTTGGACCCGACGCCGCTTGCTCGGGTGGGCCATCCTGTTGCTGGTCGTCGCCGGCATCGCCTGGCTGGCGCTGCGGCCTGCTGCCAAGCCCGGCGCGGGCCGTCCTGGCGCGGGACGCGGCCAGATGGCCGCCATGGCCAACATGGCCGTGCCGGTGCGCGCGGCGGCCGCGGTCAAGCAGGACATCGACATCTATCTCAAGTCCCTGGGCACCGTCACGGCCTACAACACCGTCACCGTGCGCAGCCGCGTCAGCGGCGAGCTGGTGGACGTGCCGTTCCAGGAAGGCCAGGTCGTCAAGGCCGGCGATCTGCTGGCGCAGGTGGACCCGCGCGCCTTCCAGGTCGCGCTGGCCCAGGCCCAGGGCACCCAGATGCAGAACCTGGCCCAGCTGGAAAACGCCCGCCGCGACCTGCAGCGCTACCAGGCCCTATACAAGCAGGACTCCATCGCCAAACAGCAGGTCGACACGCAGGCCGCGCTGGTGCGCCAGTACGAAGGCACGGTCAAGAGCGACCAGGCCAATGTCGACAATGCCAAGCTGCAGCTGGACTACTCGCGCATCACCGCGCCCATCAGCGGCCGCCTTGGCCTGCGCCAGGTGGACAAGGGCAACCTCGTTTCCAGTTCCGACACCAACGGCCTGGTGGTCATCACCCAGACCCAGCCCATCTCCGTGGTGTTCACGCTGCCCGAGACCCAGCTGCCCGAAGTGCGGGCCGAGCTGGCGGCCGGCCACAAGCTGACCGTGGAGGCCTATGACCGGGCCGATACCCGCCGCATCGCCAGCGGCAAGCTGGAAACGCTGGACAACCAGATCGACGTCACCACCGGCACGCTCAAGCTCAAGGCGCGCTTCGACAATGCCGACGACGCGCTGTTCCCGAACCAGTTCGTCAACGCGCGCCTGCACGTGACCACGCGCAAGGACGCCACCGCGATTCCCGTCGCGGCGGTGCAGCAGGGCTCGGCCGGCGCCTTCGTCTTCCTGGTCCAGGACGACGATACGGTGGCCGTGCGGCAGGTCAAGCTGGGCGCCGTCAACAACGGCATGGTGGCGGTCAACGAGGGCCTGCAGCCCGGCGACCGGGTCGTGACCGAGGGCACCGACCGCCTGCGCGCCGGCGCCAAGGTCGACGTCGCCAAGGGATCGGACACGATACCCAAGTCGACCGACAAGTCGCTGGGCGCGGGCGCGCCCGCCGGCACCACCCCGGCCACCCGATAAGCGGACGTCGCCGTGAGCCCGTCGCGCCTGTTCATCCTGCGGCCCGTGGCTACCACGCTGTCGATGGTGGCCATCCTGATCGCCGGCTTCATCGCCTACCGGCTGTTGCCGGTGTCGGCCCTGCCGGAAGTGGATTACCCGACCATCCAGGTGACCACGCTGTACCCCGGCGCCAGCCCCGACGTGATGACCTCGCTGGTCACTTCGCCGCTGGAGCGCCAGTTCGGACAGATGCCGGGCCTGAACCAGATGTCGTCCACCAGCTCCGGGGGCGCGTCGGTCATCACGCTGCAATTCAACCTGAGCCTGCCGCTGGACGTGGCCGAGCAGCAGGTGCAGGCGGCCATCAACGCGGCCTCCAACCTGCTGCCCAACGACCTGCCGGTGCCGCCGACCTACAACAAGGTCAATCCGGCGGACGCCGCCGTGCTGACGCTGGCGATCACCTCGCCCACCATGCCGCTGCCGCAGGTGCGCGACCTGGTGGACACGCGCGTCGCGCAGAAGCTGTCGCAGATTCCGGGCGTGGGCCTGGTCAGCGTGGCCGGCGGCCAGCGGCCGGCGGTGCGCGTGCAGGTCAATCCGCAGGCGCTGGCCGCCAACGGCATGTCGCTGTCGGACCTGCGCACGGCCATCGTCGGCGCCAACGTCAACCAGCCCAAGGGCAACCTGGACGGCCCGTTGCGCTCGACCACGATCAACGCCAACGACCAGCTCAAGACGCCCACCGACTACAACAGCCTGATCATCGCCTACAAGAACAACGCGCCGCTGCGCCTGTCGGACGTGGCGCGCGCGGTGGAAGGGGCCGAGGACGTGCGGCAGGCGGCCTGGGCGGGCGACAAGCCGGCCATCCTGCTGAACATCCAGCGCCAGCCCGGCGCCAACGTGATCGACGTGGTCAACCGGATCAATGCGTTGCTGCCGCAGCTGCGCGCGTCGCTGCCCGCCACGCTGGACGTGACCGTGGTGTCCGACCGCACCCAGACCATCCGCGATTCGGTGGCCGACGTGCAGTTCGAGATGCTGCTGGCCGTGGCGCTGGTGGTGATGGTGACCTTCGTGTTCCTGCGCAGCCTCACGGCCACGTTGATTCCCAGCGTGGTGGTGCCGCTGTCGCTGGTGGGCACCTTCGGCATCATGTACCTGGCCGGCTTCTCCATCAACAACCTGACGCTGATGGCGCTGACCATCGCCACCGGTTTCGTGGTGGACGACGCCATCGTCATGATCGAGAACATCGCCCGCCACATCGAGGAGGGCGAGAGCCCGCTGCAGGCGGCGCTCAAGGGCGCCTCGCAGATCGGCTTCACGCTGATCTCGCTGACCTTCTCGCTGATCGCCGTGCTGATCCCGCTGCTCTTCATGACCGAGGTGGTGGGCCGGCTGTTCCGCGAGTTCGCGATCACGCTGGCGGTGTCCATCCTGATCTCCCTGTTCGTATCGCTGACGCTCACGCCGATGATGTGCGCGCGCCTGCTGCGCGCCGAGTCCGAGCAGCGCCACGGACGCTTCCACCAGGTCACGGGCGCCTTCATCGACCGCGTCATCGCCGCCTACGACCGCATGCTGCAGGTGGTGCTGCGGCATCAGCCGCTGACGCTGCTGGTGGCCCTGGCGACCTTCGCGCTCACGGTGCTGCTGTACATCATGATCCCCAAGGGATTCTTCCCGCAGCAGGACACGGGCCTGATTCAGGCCATCACCCAGGCACCGCAATCGATCTCCTTCACGGCCATGGCCGAGCGCCAGCAGGCCGCCGCCAGCAAGGCGCTGGAGGATCCGGACGTGGCCGCCGTGTCGTCCTTCATCGGCGTGGACGGCAGCAATGCCACGCTCAGCGCCGGCCGCATGCTGATCGCGCTCAAGCCGCATGCCGAGCGCAGCGGCGACCTGCGCGCGGTCATGGCGCGGCTGCAGGATTCGCTGTCCAGCCAGGATGGCCTGACCGTCTACATGCAGCCGGTGCAGGACCTGACCATCGAGGACCGCGTCAGCCGCACGCAGTACCAGATGACACTGTCCAATCCCGACCTGGGCGTGCTGAGCCAATGGACGCCCAAGCTGGTCGAGCGGCTGCGCCAGGTGCCGGGCCTGTCGGACGTGACCGATGATCTGCAGGACGAGGGCTTGCAGACCTGGGTGGAGATCGACCGCGACGCGGCCTCGCGCCTGGGCATCACGGCCGCCGTGGTCGACGAGGCGCTGTACGACGCCTTCGGCCAGCGGCTGATCTCCACGATTTTCACGCAGTCGAACCAGTACCGCGTGGTGCTCGAGGCGCAGCCGCAGTTCCAGACCAATCCGGCGGCGCTGGGCCAGATCCACGTGCCGACGTCGACGGGCGGACAGGTGCCGTTGTCCTCGGTGGCGCGCATCACCGAAGGCAAGACCGTGCTGGCCGTGAACCGGCTGGACCAGTTCCCGATGGTGACCGTGTCGTTCAACCTGGCGCCGGGCGCCTCGCTGTCCGGCGCCGTCGAGGACATCAAGGCCGCCGAGGCCGAGATCGGCATGCCGGCCGGCGTGGAGACGCGCTTCCAGGGCGCGGCGCTGGCGTTCCAGAATTCACTGACGAGCACGCTGTGGCTGATCCTGGCGGCGGTGATCACCATGTACATCGTTCTGGGCGTGCTGTACGAGAGCTACATCCATCCGATCACCATCCTGTCGACGTTGCCCTCGGCCGGCGTGGGGGCGCTGCTGGCGCTCCTGATCAGCGGCACCGAGCTGGACATGATCGGCATTATCGGCATCATCCTGCTGATCGGCATCGTCAAGAAGAACGCGATCATGATGATCGACTTCGCGCTCGACGCCGAGCGCAAGCGCGGCCTGTCGCCGCGCGCGGCCATCCACGAGGCGGCGCTGCTGCGCTTCCGTCCCATTCTGATGACCACGCTGGCGGCGCTGTTCGGGGCGCTGCCGCTGATGCTGTCCACCGGCACGGGCGCTGAGTTGCGCCAGCCGCTGGGCCTGGTGATGGTGGGCGGGCTGCTGCTGAGCCAGGTGTTGACGCTGTTCACCACGCCGGTCATCTACCTGATGTTCGACCGCCTGTCGCGCCGCTGGCGCGGCGCGCGTCCCGCGCGGGCCGGGAACGCCTCATGATCATCTCGGCGCCCTTCATCGTCCGTCCGGTGGCGACCACGCTGCTCACCCTGGCGGTCGTGCTGGCGGGGCTGCTGTCGTTCTTCCTGCTGCCGGTGGCGCCGCTGCCGCAGGTGGACATACCCACCATCTCGGTGTCGGCCAGCCTGCCCGGCGCCAGCCCCGAGACCATGGCCTCCAGCGTGGCCACGCCGCTGGAACGCTCTCTGGGCAGCATCGCCGGCGTGACCGAGATGACCTCCAGCAGCACGCAGGGCTCGACCCGGGTCACGCTGCAATTCGACCTGAGCCGCGACATCAATGGCGCCGCCCGCGACGTGCAGGCCGCCATCAACGCGGCGCGCTCGCTGCTGCCGACCAGCCTGCGCAGCAATCCCACCTATCACAAGGCCAACCCGTCGGACGCGCCCATCATGACGCTGGCGCTGACGTCCGACACGCTCAGCCAGGGCCAGCTCTACGACCTGGCCTCGACCATCGTGGCGCAGAAGCTGTCGCAGGTGGACGGCGTGGGCGATGTGACGGTGGGCGGCAGCTCGCTGCCGGCCGTGCGCGTCACCGTGCTGCCCGGCGCGCTGGCCAATCGCGGCGTGTCGCTGGACGACGTGCGCACGGCGCTGGCCAATGCCAATGCCAACCGCCCCAAGGGCGTGCTGGAGAACGACCGCTATCACTGGCAGGTCATGGTCAACGACCAGCTCAGCCGCGCCGAGCAATACAAGCCGCTGATCGTGGCCTGGCGCGATGGCGCGCCGGTGCGCGTGTCGGACGTGGCCAAGGTCGAGGATTCTGTGGAGGACCTGTACCAGACGGGCTTCTTCAACGACCGCAAGGCCATCCTGATGATCCTGCGGCGCCAGGCCGACGCCAACATCATCGAGACCGTCGACGCGATACGCGCCCAGCTGCCCATGCTGTCCGCGCTGATGCCGGCCGACGTCAAGATGTCGGTGGCGCAGGACCGCACGCCCAGCATCCGCGCCTCGCTGCACGAGGCCGAGCTGACGCTGATCATCGCCGTGGGCCTGGTGGTGCTGGTGGTGCTGCTGTTCCTGCGGCGCTGGCGCGCCGCGCTGATCCCCAGCGTCGCGGTGCCGGTGTCGCTGATCGGCACCTTCTGCGTCATGTACCTGTGCGGCTTCACGCTGAACACGATCTCGCTGATGGCGCTGATCGTGGCCACGGGTTTCGTGGTGGACGACGCCATCGTGGTGCTGGAGAACATCATGCGCCACGTCGAGCAAGGCATGACGCCGATGCGCGCCGCGCTGCGCGGCTCGCGCGAGGTCGGCTTCACCGTGCTGTCCATGAGCCTGTCGCTGGTGGCCGTGTTCATCCCGATCCTGCTGATGGGCGGCGTGGTCGGGCGCCTGTTCCGCGAGTTCGCCGTCACGCTGTCGGCCGCCATCGCGGTGTCGCTAGTGGTGTCGCTGACGCTCACGCCGATGATGTGCGCGCGGCTGCTGCGCGCCGAGCCGGCCGAGCCCCGGCCGCCGGGCCGGCTGGCGCGCTGGTCCGAGCGCGGCTTCGCGGCCATGCAGGACGGCTACCGTCGCACGCTGGGCTGGGCGCTGGCGCACGGCCGGCTGATGATGCTGATCCTGGCCGCGGCCGTGGGGCTGAACGTCTATCTGTACACGGTGGTGCCCAAGGGCTTCTTCCCGCAGCAGGACACCGGCCAGCTGCTGGGGTTCTTCCGTGTCGACCAGGGCACTTCGTTCCAGGCCACCGTGCCCAAGCTGGATGCGCTGCGCAAGGTGGTGCTGGCCGATCCCGCCGTGCAGAGCATGACCGGTTTCGCCGGCGGGCGCGGCGGCAGCAACAGCAGCTTCATGCAGATCCAGCTCAAGCCGCTGGAAGAGCGCGGCGTGTCGGCCGACGTGGTCATCAACCGCCTGCGCGGCAAGCTGCAGAACATGCCGGGCGCGCGCATGTTCCTGGTGGCGCAGCAGGACATCCGCATCGGCGGCCGTTCCAGCCAGGGCTCGTATGACTACACGCTGATGTCCGGCGACCTGCAGCTGCTGCGGACCTGGATGCCCAAGGTGCAGCGCGCCATGGCCGAGGTGCCCGAGATCACCGACGTCGACACCGACGTCGAGGACAAGGGGCGCCAGATCAACCTGGTGATCGACCGCGAGGCCGCCACCCGGCTGGGCGTCAGCATGAGCACCATCTCCACCGTGCTCAACAATTCCTTCAGCCAGCGCCAGGTGTCGGTGATGTACGGCCCGCTCAACCAGTATCACGTGGTGATGGGCGTGGATCCGCGCTTCGCGCAGGATATCCAGTCGCTCAAGCAGGTGGAAGTGATCACCGCCACCGGCGCGCGCGTGCCCATGTCGGCCTTTGCCCGCTTCGAGGATGCCAATGCGCCGCTGAGCGTGCAGCACCAGGGGCTGTTCGTGGCCGACACGGTGTCGTTCAGCCTGGCGCCCGGCGTGTCGCTGGGCCAGGCCACGGCGGCCATCGACGCGGCGGTGGCGCGCACCGGGCTGCCTTCGGACCAGATCCAGGCGGGCTTCCAGGGCACCGCCGCCGCCCTGCAGCAGACGCTGGCGCAGCAGCCCTGGCTGATCCTGGCCGCGCTGGTCACCATGTACATCGTGCTGGGCATCCTGTACGAGAGCTTCGTGCACCCGTTGACCATCCTGTCGACGCTGCCTTCCGCCGGCCTGGGCGCGCTGCTGGCGCTGCTGATGCTGCGCCAGGACTTCACGCTGATCGCGCTGATCGGCGTGTTCCTGCTGATCGGCATCGTCAAGAAGAACGCCATCATGATGGTGGACTTCGCGCTGGAGGCCGAGCGCACGCAGGGGCTGGCGCCGCGCGACGCGATCTTCCAGGCCTGCCTGACGCGCTTCCGTCCCATCATGATGACGACCATGGCCGCCATCTTCGGCGCGCTGCCGCTGATGCTGGCCACCGGCGCCGGCGTCGAGATGCGCCAGCCGCTGGGCATCACCATCGTGGGGGGCCTGGTGTTGAGCCAGATCCTGACGCTCTACACCACGCCCGTGGTTTATCTCTATCTGGACCGCTTCCGTCTCTGGGCCGCGCGCAGGCGCCGTTCCGGCGGCGCGGCGGCCGTTTCCTCAGAACATCCATGACCCGCAACGCCAAGCCGTCGTTCCCCCTCCTGCCGCTGCGCGGCGCCGTCGCG
The DNA here is from genome assembly GCF_018195695.1 of Achromobacter sp. Marseille-Q0513. Classification (NCBI taxonomy): domain Bacteria; kingdom Pseudomonadati; phylum Pseudomonadota; class Betaproteobacteria; order Burkholderiales; family Alcaligenaceae; genus Achromobacter; species Achromobacter sp. Marseille-Q0513. The sequence goes on from NZ_JAGTJY010000065.1 coordinate 13,775, forward strand.
CTCGCGCTGTGCGCCCTGCTGGGCGCCTGCGCCGTCGGGCCCGACTATCAGCGTCCGGCGCTGGACATCGGCGCGTCCTACAAGGAAGGGCAGGGCGAGGTGCCGGGCTGGAAGCCCGCCGAACCGCGCGACCAGGCCGATCGCGGCGCATGGTGGCGCGTCTATGGCGACGCCACGCTCGACGGCCTGGTCGAGCGCCTGAACGCATCGAACCAGACCATCGCGCAGGCCGAGGCCAACTATCGTCAGGCGCTGGGCCTGGTGCGCGGCGCGCGCGCCGGCTTCTTCCCGACCGTGGGCGCCAATGCCGGCGTCACGCGCTCGGGCAGCGGCGGTGGCACGCAGGGCGGCTCGTCCTCGTCGGGCGGCAATGTGTCGAATCAGTATTCGCTGAGCGGCAGCGTCAGCTGGGAGCTGGACGTGTGGGGCCGCGTGCGCCGCTCGGTCGAGTCGTCCGAGGCCGGCGCCGCCGCCAGCCAGGCCGATCTGGCCGCCACGCGGCTGAGCGCGCAGGCCAGCCTGGTGCTGACGTATCTGCAATTGCGCGTGCTGGACGAACAGAAGCGTCTGCTGGACGCCACCGTCGCGGCCTATGAACGGTCGCTGCGCCTGACGCAGAACCGCTACGAGGTCGGCGTGGCGGCGCAGGCGGATGTGGCCGTGGCGCGCACGCAGCTGGAAAACACGCGGGCCCAGTCCATCGACCTGGATTGGCAGCGCGGGCAGTACGAGCACGCCATCGCCGTGCTGATGGGGCAGGCACCGTCGCAGTTCAGCCTGACGCCCGCGCCGTTCACGCAGCAACTGCCGCAGATTCCGGTGGGGCTGCCGTCCGAGCTGCTGGAGCGGCGTCCCGACGTGGCGGCGGCGGAGCGCCGCGCGGCGGCCGCCAATGCCGATATCGGCGTGGCGCAGGCGGCCTGGTTCCCCAGCCTCACCCTGTCGGCGGACGGTGGTTTCCGCAGCGGCCAGTTCGCCGAGCTGCTGACGGCGCCGGCGCGCTTCTGGTCGCTCGGCCCGGCGCTGGCATTGACCGTATTCGACGGCGGCGCGCGCCAGGCCAAGGTGGATCAGGCGCGCGCGGCCTATGACGCGCAGGCGGCGGCCTATCGGCAGGCAGCGCTCACCGGCCTGCGCGAGGTCGAGGACTATCTGATCCAGCTGCGCGTCATGGAGCAGGAGCAGGTGGTGCAGGGCCGCGCGCTGGAGGCGGCGCGCGAATCGCTGCGCCTGGTCCGCAACCAGTACGAGGCCGGCCTGGTGGACTATCTGAGCGTGTCGGTGGTGCAGGCCACGGCGCTCAGCAGCGAGCGCAGCGCGCTGAGCCTGCTGGGCAACCGGCTGGCCGCCAGCGTCAACCTGATCGTGGCGCTGGGCGGCGGCTGGGATGGCTTGAATCCGTCGCCGGCGCAGGCCGCGACGGCGCCCGCGGATGCCGGGACGGCGGCTGCCGTCGCCGAGCCGGCTGCGGCGACGCCGGCGCGGCCCTAGTCCAGGGTCAGCCGCGCGGCCCTGGTCCTGTATCAGCCGCGCGGCGTGAAGGCGACGGTCAGCGCGGCCACCACGGCCGGCACGCCGAACACCAGCAGCAGGATGGGCAGTTCCTCGCGCACCGTGTAGCCGGCGCGGCTCACGCCGATCCACAGGTTCACGATCGACAGCAGCAGCCACGCCGGGATGAACAGCTTGGCGGCCAGCACGAGCGCGGCGGAGTCGCCGCCCCAGAGCCGGCCGAACAGCAGGAACACCGCCAGCACCAGCAGGCCATTGCAGATGGTCAGCAGCATGTGCATGTCTTTTCCTTCATGAATGACGCGCGGGCGCCGCCGGTGCGTTCCGGCGGCGCGCATGGCCCGCCCGCCGTTTACTTGGTGGTGTAGCCGCCGTTGATCAGGATGGTCTGGCCGGTGATCCACCAGCCGTCGGACACCAGGAAGCGGATGAAGGGCACCACGTCCTCGATGTCGGTCAAGCCGGTCTTGGAGAATGGCGACAGCGCGGCGGCGGCCTTGTGGTACGCCACCGCGTCGGCGCCTTCGGCCGGATAGAAGAAGGGCGTGTCCATCGGACCGGGGCCGACCGCCGTCACCGAGATGCCGCGGATGCCGTATTCCTTGGACGCGGCGCGGGTGTAGTGCTCGACCGGCGCCTTGGTGCCTGCGTAGGCGGCGTAGAACGGCGTGTAGGCGCCCAGCAGCGAAGTGACCAGCGTGCAGATCTTGCCGTTGTCGTTGACGTGACGACCCGCTTCGCGCAGGAAGAAGAACGCGGCCTTCGAGTTGACCGCCGTCATCTCGTCGTACTCGGCCTCGGTGATCTCGGTGAAGGGCTTCTTCAGCACCTTGCCCACGGTGTTGATCGCGATGTCGGGCCGGCCGACGGCGGCCACCGCGTCGGCGAACAGCTTTTCCATGGCGCCGGCCGAGCTCAGGTCGGCCTGCAACGCCACCGCCTGCGTGCCCAACTGCTTTACCGCCGCCACGGTGGCGTCGGCGTCCGCCTTGGTCGCCGGACTGTTGTAGTGGATCGCCACGGCGCGCGCGCCCTGTTGCGCCAGGTCGCGGGCGATCAGCCCGCCCAGGTTCTTCGCGCCGCCCGCGATGATGATGGTCTTGCCCTTGATGCCGTGATCCGCCATGAGAGGCTCCTGATTGCGGGGCCGCCGGATTGCGGCCGCTCATGGAAGGGAATGATATATTCCACAAAATCAGGATAAAGCTGTTAATTCTGTCTTTACTGTCCAGAATTAACGAACATTCTGGCGGCTTCGGCTTCGGCTTCGGCTTCGGCCAGCCGGGTTGGCGCTTCCGCGCCGCCCGTCCCTCATCGACTCATACGCCGGCTCGCGGCCGGATCCCGCATGGATAGGATCGACCTGTTTCGCGTCTACGCCCGCGTCGTCGAATGCGCCAACTTCACCCGCGCGGCGGATACGCTGGGCTTGCCCCGTTCCACGGTGTCGGCGGCCATCCAGGAACTGGAGGGCCGGGTCGGCGCGCGGCTCCTGAACCGCACCACGCGCCAGGTCGCGCCCACGCGCGAGGGCGAGGTCTTCTACGCGCGCTGCCTGCGCCTGATCGAAGACATGGAAGAGGCCGAGAACCTGTTCCGCCAGGCCTCGGTCGGGCCGCGCGGCGTGCTGCGCGTGGACGTGCCGGGCCGGGTGGGGCGGTTGATCGTGGCGCCGGCGCTGCCCGCGTTTCTCGACGCGTATCCGCAGATCGACATCACGCTGGGCGTGACGGACCGTGCCGTCAACCTGATCGAGGAAGGCGTGGATTGCGCGCTGCGCGTGGGCGAGCTGCCGGATTCCGGACTGGTGGCGCGCACGATGGGCAAGCTGCCGCTCATCAACGTCGCCAGCCCGGCCTATCTGGCGCGCCACGGCGTGCCGCGCACGCCGGCGGACCTGGACGCGCATGCCTGCGTGCACTACGCCTCGCCGTCCACGGGCCGCGTCGCGCCATGGGAATGGCTGGAAGGGCAGGTCGCGCGCATACGCACGCTGCCCGGCCGCGTCACGGTCAACAATGCCGAAGCCTATATCGCCAGTTGCCTGGCCGGGCTGGGGCTGATCCAGATCCCGGCCTATGACGTGCGCCAGCATCTTGCGTCGGGCGAGCTGGTGGCCGTGATGCAGGACCATCCGCCCGCGCCCATGCCGATGACCTTGCTCTATCCGCAGCGGCGGCTGCCGTCGCGCAGGGTGCAGGTGTTCGCGGACTGGCTCGAGGCCCTGCTGCGCGAGGCCTGCGAGCCGGCGTGACGCGGCGGCGGCATGGCCGCCGTCAGCGCCATCCCATGCCGGATCAGCGCTCGGCGTCGGGCGCGGCGGGCGGTTTGTGTTCCGCCTCCAGCTCGGCCAGCGAGGCGCTGCGCAGCGGCTCCGGGAAGCCGCCCGACACCAGGTGCGCCAGCGCCGCGTCGATCCGCTGCCAGCCTTCCGGTTCGCGCAGCGGCAGGCCCAGGAAATGGCTTTCGGTCTTGGCGCGCAGCGTCAGGTAGAGCACGCCGGCCAGCATCACGCTGACCACGGCGGGCGCGTCCAGGCCGGGACTGAGCCCGTCGATGCGGTCGATGAAGTCGCGCGCGGCGCGTTCGCGCCGCTCGGCCAGCGGGGCCGACACCTCATTGCGTTCGATCAGCTCCCAGCGCCGCACTTCGCGCAAGGTGTCGTTGCCGGCCAGCGCCTCGACCTGCGCGCGCAGCATGGACAGCACCAGGTCGGCTGGCGTGCGCTGGCTGGCCTCGTCGGACAGCAGCAGGCCGGGATTGCGCGTCCAGAAATCCTGTTCCTGCATCCAGGCCAGCATCAGGCCGGGCATGCCGTCGAAGTAGCGGTAGATCAGTTCCTTGCTGACGCCGGCGCGCTTGGCGATGGCGTTGATGCCGACGCCGCCCATGCCCGTTTCCCGGATCTGTTCCTCCAGGGCCTGCAGGATCTGGCGTTCGGTTTTCTCGCGTCGGGACATGGGCGCATTCCTTCGATGGGGCGGGCCGCCGGCGCGCGGCGGCGTGAAGCGCCGGCGCCGTGGACATCAGCCGAATTCTAAAGAGGAATCAGCGAATCGACGAACGCCCGCGTCGGCATGGCCCAGCCGAAGTGGTGGACGACCTCTTCCAGCACATGCTGTTGCTGCCGGGCGGTGAACGCCGCCGTGGCATCGCTCAGCACCACCGGCTCATAGCCCAGGTCGTGCGCCGCGCGCAGCGTGGATTCGATGCACACATGGGTGGCATAGCCCGCCAGGTAAAGGCGGGTGATGCCCTGGGCGCGCAGGTAGTTATCCAGGTCTGAAGCGGCGAAGGCGCTGGCGCCGGCGCGGCCGCTGATCACGAACTCATTCGGCAGCGGGGCGAACGGTCCGTGGAACTGCCAGCCGGAGTTCTGCTTCTGCCAGGTGCCGGCTTGCGGGATGGCGCCGCGCAGGCCGAAGCGCGCGCGGCCGAATTCGCGGTAGTCCGGCGACAGCTGCAAGGTGGCGTGGATCACCGGCATGCCGGCCTTGCGGGCGGCGGCGAGCGCCTGCCCGCCGGCTTCCTGGGACAGGGCGAACTGGCGTTCGTCCTGGATCAGTCCGCGCAGCCGGCCATCCGGGGCCAGCCATTCGTGGACGAATTCGATCATGACCAGCGCCGCCCGGCCCTGGCCGGGCGCCAGCGGCGGCGGCATGTGCAGGGTCGCGTCGGGCGCCTTGCCGGGGGAGGCCTCGAGCCGGGGCGACGCCGCGGTCGCGTCGCTGGCCCCGGCGCCCAGCGCGGACATCAGGAACAGTTTGGAGAACAGGTTCTGGCTGAGTTTCAACATGGTGGATCCCTTTTCAAAGAAGGCGGGATCGACTATATGAATGATTCACAGGCATGATAAGAGGATTAAAGTCCAAGTAACTATGAATCTAGGGCATAGATAAAAGGCCATCGACCGAATCCCATGGACCCCTTCAGCGATATCAGCACCTTTGTCCGCGCCGCCGAGGCCGGCAACTTCACCCGCGCGGCGCGCGTTTTGCAGCTCAGCCCGTCCGCGGTCAGCAAGGCGGTGGCCCGGCTGGAGGCCGAGTTGGGCGTGCGCCTGTTTCACCGATCGCCGCGCCAGATCACGCTGACCGGCGATGGCGAATCCTTCTTCGAGGCGTGCCGCCAGGGCATGACGGCCATCGAGGATGCCCGCGGCATGCTGTCCGGCGGACCCCAGCCCTGGCGCGGCAAGCTGCGCATCTGCATCCCGGTGAGTTTCGGCCAGTACGTGGCGGCGCCGGCGTTGGGGGCGTGGCTGGACGCGCATCCCGGGCTGGACATCGAGCTGATGCTGACCGACCGCCATGTCGACATGACCGCCGAACGCTACGACCTGGCCGTGATGCTGGGCGAGGTGCCGGACTCGCGCCTGGTCGCCCGGCCGCTGCCGCCGCATCGCTTCCTGACCGTGGCCGCGCCGGCCTATCTGCGGCGGCGCGGCGCGCCCGAGACGCCGGACGCGCTCGGGGGGCATGACTGCCTGCGCTACGTGATGGCCAACAGCGGCCAGTTCCGGCCATGGACCTTTGCCAGGGACGGGCAGCAATACCGCCATTTTCCGGCCGGCCCCGTGGCCAGCGACCACGCGGCGGCGCTGCTGGCGCTGGCCGAAAGCGGGCGCGGCATCCTGCAGGCGCCGCGCTACGTGGTGGCGCAGGCGCTGGACGCAGGCCGGCTGGTTCCGGTGCTGAACGGCTACGACAGCATCGGCGCGCCGCTTGCGGTGGTGTACGAGAAGGCGCGCCACGGCTCGCCGCGAAACAGATTGGCCGCCGAGTTCCTGCTGGGCCTGGGATCGGCGCTGTAAGAGCGCGCAGCAGCGTGCGAGGCGGCTGCGCACGCGGGCGGGACGGCCCGCGTGCGAACCGCGCGGGGCGAGAGCCTAGAGTCCGACCGCGCCCAGGTCCGGACGGCGCAGGTGCCAGTCCGTGGCGGCCTGGAAGGCCATGCCGATACGGCCCAGCGCGGCCTCGCCGTGGGGGCTGCCCAGCAGTTGCACGCCCACGGGCAAGCCGTCGGCGGTGAAGCCTGCCGGCAGCGCCAGGCCGGACGCGTTGACGTAGTTGCCGGCGCGCGTGAAGGCCGCCAGCGGCGTCGCCGTTTCGTCGACGTCTTCGAGGCGGCAGGCGGCGAAGGGCAGGCACGGCGTCAGCAGCGCGTCGGCGCCGCGCATCCATTCGGCCCAGGCCGCGCAGGCGCGGGCGTGCGCCTGCAGCGCCAGCACGTAGTCCGCCGCGCCCGTGGCCTTGCCCGCCAGCACGCGGGCGCGCACATGCCTGCCGAACGGCAGGGAGTCGTCCTCGATGTATTCGCGGTGCAGCGCATAGGCTTCGGCGGCGATGATCACGCCATTGCGCAGCATCATGTCGTGGAAGTCGAACGGGAAGGGCGTTTCGCGCACCTCGGCGCCCAGTTCGATCAGCGCGCGGCGCGTGTCGTCCAGCGCGGCCAGCACGGCGCCATCCACTTCGATCGGGTATTGCGCCGGCGGCATCATGGCGATGCGCATGCCGCGCAGGGGCTGCGCGCCGGCGGGCGTTTCGGGCATCAGGAAGGCCGGCACGCCCTGCGTGAGCGGATCCCTCGGATCGGCGCCGGCCATGGCTTGCGTCAGCAGCAGCGCGTCGCGCACGTCGCGCGTCAGCGGGCCGATGGAGTCCAGCGTGCCGGACAGCGGCACCGCGCCATGCAGGCTGACCAGCCCGCGCGTGGTCTTCAGGCCGGTGACGCCGTTGAGCGCCGCCGGGATGCGCACCGAGCCGCCCGTGTCCGAGCCCAGCGCGGCGGGCGCCAGGCCGGCGGCCACGGCCACGCCCGAGCCGCTGGACGAGCCGCCCGGAATGCGCGCGTGTTCCAGGTCCCAGGGATTGCGCGGCGTGCCCATCACGGGATTGGTGCCCCAGCCGCCGAATGCGAACTCGACCATGTGCAGCTTGCCCAGCGGCACCATGCCGCCCGCCAGCAGCCTGGCCACGGCGGTCGAGGTGGTCGTGCCGCGCCGCTGGCGCCAGGCCTGCGAGCCGGCGGTGGCGACCTGGCCTTCGATGTCGCACAGGTCCTTGATGGCCACGGGCACGCCGTCCAGCGGGCCCAGCAGGCCGTAGCCGGCGCGGCGGCGCGCGTCGGCGGCCTCGGCCAGGCGCAGCGTGCTGTCGGCATCCACGCTCACATAGGCGTGCAGCGCCTGATTGGCGCGGCCGATGCGGTCCAGGAAGTGCTTCGCCAACTCCACCGAGCTGTGGCGTCCCTCGGCCAGGCCCAGGGCGAGTTCGCTCAGCGTGGCAAATGCGATGTCAGACATGTTTTCCTCGGGTTGGTGCGCGGGCCGCGCGCGCGGCGCGGCCCGGCGCGATGCGCGCGATCAGCGCTTGTTCCAGGCAGGCATGGGGTAGACCGGCTTGGCGGTGGCCACGTCTTCAGGCCAGACGGGCGCCATTTGCTTGCCCGGCAGCAGCTGCACGACGGGGAAGGGCATCTGCAGTTGCTTGCCCGTCTCGTCGATGGCGTAGGGGCCGGCCATCACCGTGAGCTTGCCGGACAGGTCCAGCGAGGCTTTCTTGAGCGCGGCGGCGTCGGTGTTGCCCGCCTGCTTGACGATCTCTTCGGTCAGCGCGCCCGCGCCGTAGGCCAGCGCGGTCTGGAAATCGGGCGGGAACTCGGCCTTGGGGAACAGGCGGTCATAGGACGTGGCGAATTGCTCGCGCGTCATGCCGGCGTTGACCTTCCAGTTGATCGCGGGATGGTAGTTGGTGTGGCTGTAGATGTAGTCCGCGTCGGCGCCGATGGCCTGGAATTGCGGCGTGGACGCGTACACCATGAAGACGTACGGGAAGTTGATGTCCAGCTGCTTCATCTGGCGCGTCATGCTGATGAGGTCGCCCTCGTAGGAGGTCGGCACCAGCGCCTCGGCGCCGGACGCGCGGGCCTTCTGCAGGATGGTGCTGAAGTCCTTCTGGCCCTTGGGGTACTTCTCGAACATCACGACCTGCATGCCGTTCTTGGCGGCCTGCTCCTTGCCGCCCTCGGCCAGGCCCGCGGGGAAGGGTTCGTCCGAATACAGCAGCGCGACCTTCTTCACGCCCAGCTTGGCGGCCATCTCCATGTTGGCGCGCAGCATGGCCGACACCGGCATCTGCGTGCCCGACACCATGTTCTTGAAGCCCTGGCGGTACAGATCGTCGCTGGCGGCGGACCAGACCATCATGTACTTGCCCAGCCGTTCCGTGACGGTCGCGGCGGCGGCCGTCAGCGTGGAACCGAAAGGCGCGAACACCAGGTCCACTTTTTCATCGACAATCAGGCGTTCGTAGACCCGCGTGACCATCTGCTTGTCGCTGCGGTCGTCCAGCTTGACCAGTTCGACGGGGTATTTCTTGCCCTTGATCTCGATGCCGCCACGGCGGTTGACGTCGTCGACCCACAGCTCGACGCCGCGCACGCCGGATTGCGAGGCGAGCGCGAAGCTGCCGGTGGACGATACCGTCATGCCGATGCGCAGCTTGTCGGAAGTCTGGGCGGCGCCGAGGGTCGGCGTCAGCGCCGCGGCGGCCAGGGCCAGCGCGGGCAGGCGGTACAGCCAGGATTTGCCAAACATGGGATGTCTCCAATCGTTATAAATATGCGATCCCGGACCTGGTCTTGGGGACAGATCGCGAGCGGTATTGAGCAGTTTTTGCGCAATACGGGAAGTAGCGTATAACAAATAGGCATGGAGTGCACGCCTTGAGTAAATTGAATTACCGACAGACCGAAATGTTGTGGGCCGTGGTGATGGCCGGGTCCATCAGCGGCGCCGCGCGGCTGCTCAATATTTCCCAGCCGGCCGTCAGCCGCATGCTCGCCCACACCGAGAAAGCGATGGGGGTGACGTTGTTCGAGCGGGTGCGTGGGCGGCTGCAGCCGACCGTGCAGGTGCAGAGCCTGTTCGAGGAGATCGAGAAGACGCAGCGCATGATGCAGCGGGTCAACGATCTGGCCGACGCGCTGGCCGAGCACGGCACGGGCGTGCTGCGCCTGGCGTCCATTCCCAGCCTGGCGCAGTACCTGGTGCCGCGCGCCGTGGCGCGCTTCCAGCAGCGCCACCCCGAGCTGCTGCTGCGCCTGGGCACGACCGCGCTGCCCAGCCTGATCACCGACGTGCTGCAGGGCGAGGCCGAGCTGGGGCTGGTGGTGATGCAGGCCGATCATCCCTTCCTGGTGTCGGAGCCGCTGCACGTGGGGCGCATGGTGGCCGCCATCCCGCGCGGGCATGTCCTGGCCGGGCGCGAGGTGGTCAGCTTGGCCGATCTGTCGCCGCATCCGCACATCATCGTCGGCACCCGCATGCCCTACGGGATGCTGGTGCTGAACGCCTTCGAGCAGGCCGGCCTGCCCTGCAATATGTGCGCCGACGTGCCCTGGAGCCAGCTGGCCTGCGCCCTGGTCAATGCGGGCGTCGGGATCGCTGTGGTGGATGAATTCACGGTCATGCAGAACACCATGCCGGACGTGGTCATCGTGCCGCTACAGGAGCGCATTCCGCTGAATATTTCGGCGGTCTATGCCAGCAACCGGGAGCCTTCGCGCATCGCGCAACAGTTCATCAAGGAGCTGCGCGGCGTGCTGGAAGAGGCCTTCCCGGGGGCAAATAAGGGACTGGATAAGGGTTAGTCCTTAACTTGCAGTTATAGTTTTATCTGTTCATAATCGCCTCCAAATAAATGTGGCCGCCGATCCCGAGCGGCCCGGAGGAGACACCATGAGCAGCAGTCCCGCCCTGGCGGCGGGCGCGGCGTCGCATCGCGCGCAGGATCAGCGCGCGCAGCGGCTACGCACCCGTATCGCCATCGCCGTCTTTGCCGTGCTGACCGTCAGCCTGGCCCTGGTCCCCGCCGCGACGTCGAATATCTCGTTCGCGTTCTACCTGATGCTGTGGATCACCATGGCCAGCGCCATGAACATCTGCGTGGGCTTCACCGGCTACCTGCCGTTCGGCTACGTGGTGTTCTATGGCGTGGGCGCCTACGCCACCGGCATCTGCTACAAGATCCTGGGCTGGCCCATCCTGCCGTCGCTGCTCGCGGCCGGCGGCACGGGCGTGGCGATCGCGCTGCTGCTGGCGCCCACGCTGCGGCTGCGCGGCGTGTATTTCGGCATCGTCAGCCTGGCGCTGGCCACCATCGTCAAGCTGGTGATCTCCAACCTGCCGCAGTCCTTAACCGGCGGCAGCATGGGCATCATCCTGTCCAACGCCAACAACCCCGCGCACAGCTACTACGCGATGCTGGCCGTCATGGGCGCCACGCTGGCCGTGGTGACCTGGCTGTCCGCGTCGGGCCTGGGCCGCGCGCTCAAGGCCATCCGCGACGACGACGGCGCGGCCGCCTGCGTCGGCATCCACGTGCCCAACACGCGGCTGAAGGCCTGGTTGCTGGCCGCGCTGTTCCCGGCGCTGGCCGGCGGCATCGAGGCCTGGTACACGAACGTGGTCGATCCCGAATACGCGTTCCATGTGCTGATCACGGCCAAGAGCATCATCTACGCCATGGCCGGCGGCTTCGGCACCGTGCTCGGGCCGGTGGCCGGCACGCTGGCGCTGCTGGGCATCGATCACCTGATCTGGCAGAAATTCCCGGTGGTGAACCTGCTGCTGCTGGGCCTGATCATCGTGCTGCTGATGCTGTTCCTGCCGCGCGGCATCGTCGGCAGCCTGATCAAGCGCAAGCCGCAACTGCGTCGCTACATCGCCTGAGGGATTCGACATGACCGGACTGATTATCCAAGGGCTGATCAACGGCCTGATCCTGGGCGCCATCTATGGGCTGATCGGCGTGGGGCTGAACGTGATCTTCGGCGTGCTGCGCGTGGTCAACTTCGCGCACGGCGAATTCCTCGTGCTCGGCGCCTATTTCGCCTTCTATCTGCTGGAATACCTGGGCATCAACCCCTTGCTGGCCTTGCCGCTGGCCTTCGCCGTCTTCTTCCTGGCGGGCTATCTGCTGTACTTCGTGCTGATCCCGAGGCTGTCCAAGGCCGAAGATCCGGAGATCAGCTCGCTGCTGCTGATGTTCGGCGTATCCATCATGCTGGGCGCGATCATGCTGCTGGCCTTCGAGGCCGACGCCCGCTCGCTGCCCTATGAGATCGAGCCGGTGTTCCTGAAGTTCGGCCCGGTGCTGGTCCCGACGGTGCGGCTGCTGGCGCTGTGCATCGCGCTGGCCATCGTGGCGGCGCTGGCACTGTTCCTGTACCGCACGCATCTGGGCAAGGCGCTGCGCGCCATCATCATGAACCGCGACGCGGTGCGCATCGTCGGCATCAACGCCGAGCGCCTGTCGGCCGTGGCCTTCGGCCTGGGCATCGGCCTGGCGGCGGCCAGCGGCGTGCTGGTGGCGATGGTGTTCCCGTCCTTCTCGCCGTTCATGGGCAACGACTACACGCTGATCGGCTTCATCGTCATCGTGCTGGGCGGCCTGGGCCATCCGGTGGGGGCGTTGGTCGGCGCGCTGCTGTTCGGCGTCACCGAGCAGGTGTCGGTGGTGTTCTTCAATCCGTCCATCGCCACCATCTGCGGCTTCACGCTCATGGTCGCCATGATCTTCGTGCGGCCCAGCGGGCTGTTCGGCCGCCAGGCGCTGCGCTAGGAGATCCGCCATGTTGAAAGTCAGCAATCTGAAAAAGCGTTTCGGCGGCCTGGTGGCGCTGCAAGGCGTGGATGTGCATGTGCCGCGCGGCGCGATCCTGGGCGTCATCGGCATGAACGGGTCGGGCAAGACCACCATGCTCAACTGCATCAACGGCATCTATACGCCGGACGAGGGTCGCATCGAGCTGGACGGCCGCGACATCGCCGGTCGCCAGGTCCACGAAGTGGCGCGGCTGGGCGTGGGGCGCACCTTCCAGGTGCCGCGCATCTTCCGCCAGCTGACGCTGCTGGACAACCTGGACGTCGCGCAGCAGCAAACCGGGCGCAGCGCCGACGAGCGCTACGCCCAGTCCGAATACTGGCTGCGCAAGGTCGAGCTGCACCGGCTGCGGCACAACTATGCCGAGGAACTGTCCGGCGGCCAGCAGAAGCTGGTGGAGCTGGCGCGCATCATGGTCGCGCGGCCCAAGGTGGTGCTGCTGGACGAGCCCTTCGCCGGCGTCAACCCGGCGCTGGCGCAGCTGCTGATCTCGGTCATCCGCGAGTTGCCGGTCGAGCACGATTGCTCGGTGGTGCTGGTGTCGCATGACCTGACCTCGATCTACCAGCTGTCCCACCACATCATTGTCATGAACGAAGGCGCGATCCTGACCGAGGGCGATGCCGACCATGTGCGGAACGATCCGCGAGTGGTCGAGGCCTATCTCGGCGAGTAGAGTCCCCCCCCCGCAGCGCCTGCGGCGCTTCCCCCTAGGGGGCGCCGCTACGGACCGGCGGAGCCGGATCCGTGCGGCCCCGCTTGAGTGAGGGCGGTTTTTATTGGGCGCGGGTGGTTTATCTCGGATGAAGGGCGCCGGGCTCGGGCGAGGGCGGTGTCTTGTTGGATCGGATTGGATTGGATTGAACTGCGCGCGGCGCAGAGGAGCGACGGATATGAGCAACGCAGTGCTTGCGCTGGAAGATGTGACCGTGGCCTATCACGGCGACATCACCATCCTGAACCGCGTGAATGTGCAGGCCCGGCAGGGCAAGGTCACGGGCGTGATCGGACCCAATGGCGCCGGGAAGTCAACGGTGCTCAAGACGCTGTTCGGCTTCCTGCCGCCGCGCACGGGCCGCATCACGTTGCGCGGGCAGGACATCAGCGCGCAGCCTTCGCATGAGCGCGCGCGCCACGGCGTGGCCTTCGTGCCGCAGCACCGCAGCCTGTTCGGCGAGCTGTCTGTGCATGACAACCTGCTGCTGGGCTGCTGGCCGTTCCGGCAGGACAAGGCGCGCGTGCGCCGGCGCATCGAGTCTGTGTACGAGCGTTTTCCGATCCTGGCGCAGAAGCGCGACGATCCGGTGTCCAGCATGAGCGGCGGCCAGCAGCGTTTCGTGGAGTTTGGCCGCGCGCTCCTGATCGAGCCCTCGGTGATCCTGCTGGACGAACCGACCGCCATGCTGGCGCCGCGGATCTCCAAGGAAATCTATGCGCTGATCCGTGGCTTCGCGGACGAGGGCATGACGGTGGTGCTGGTGGACCAGAACGTGCGCCGCTGCGCCGAGATCTCGGACTATATGTACATCCTGGAGCTGGGCCGCAACAAGGCGGAGGGATCGCGCGAGGCCTTCGACGAGGGCGGCGGGTTGCGCGAAATGGTCGCGTCGTGGATGGACTACAAGATCGACTGAGGGCACGACGGCACTGGACGGGACCGGACCGGGCATGGCCCGGCCCGGCTGTCGTCACAGCGGCCGTCCGAGCCGCTTTTCCACCTGGGCTTTTTCCCATTGCGGACCGAACAGCCGCCAGGGCGCGTAGACCCGGATGGCGCGCGCCGCCAGGGCCAGCCCCAGGCCCAGCATCGCCCAGTATGACCACATGTTGTGGGGCGATGTCAGCAGGTTGATCGCGAGCAGCGCCACCGCGATCAGTACGTAGCGCATGCAGGCCACATAGAAACCGCGCAATTCGCGGACATGGGCGAAGGCTTCCCGTTCCGCCTCGTCGGCGGCCGTCATTGTCGTGTCCATATTTGCTTCCTCCGTATTCAGGGTGGAAAAGTCGACTTCGAAAACCGAGGCAATGGACTTGAGTGTTTCCACGCTCGCGGGTTGGCCCGCTTCGATGCGCTGGATGGTCCGGGCGCTCAGCCCGCTGGCCTGGGCCAGCTGCTGTTGGGACCAGCCACGCTTGAGGCGCAGCTTTTGAATCAACATGGTTCGGCTTCCATTGGTTCGGAGCTGCCAAGGTAGCCGAAAGGACGGCGCAGCGATACGACACGGGCACGACACGAGCACGACAGGGGCGCGACAGCGCTGCGACGGCTATCCACCAGGGGGGCGACCGCCCTGGCGGCGGCAGATTCTGGCCGTCGATGCCTGTCCCTGGTTTTGGCCGAGCGCAAGTTGACGCTGCGCTTTTGGGGCGGTCAGCCGGCGCCGTGATCGAACGTCACTGTGTCCAATCGTCCAGCCGCAGCCCGGACACACGGGAAAACTCGCGAGTGTTGTTCGTGACAAGCACGAAACCCCGAGAGCGCGCATGGCCGGCGATCATGGCATCGTAGGGGCCGATGGGCGTGCCGGCCCGCGCCAGCTCCGCCCGTAGCCGGCCAGCGTGCGTGGCTGCCGCGCGGTCATAGTTCAGCACTTCCAGGCGTTTCAGGAATCCGTCGATGACGGCGTGGTTGCGGGCCGGGGTTGCTGACTTTTCCGCGCCGTAGCGCAGTTCCATTGCGGTGATCGCGCTTACGCACAGCTGGCCGGGCCGCCGGTTGAGCGCCTGCCGCACGTTGCTCGGCTTGTTCTTGATGGCGAAGATGCAGATGTTCGTGTCGAGCACGAACCGCAGCGTCATCGGGCATCGTCCGTCGGCTGGTCGCGATCGACAAGAAAGTCGGCTGTGACGGATTCACCGTCGAACCAGGCGTCCCAGGAATTGTCGGCGGACGCGGTGGCGCGCCGATGGTTGCCGGCGGCGGGCCTGGCCGGGGGTTCCTGCAGGGCGATGGTCGGGGTGGGGCGGATCTTGTAGCGGGATTCCAGTGTCATGG
>NZ_JAGTJY010000660.1:0-324 GCF_018195695.1 Achromobacter sp. Marseille-Q0513
CGCGGTCGGCGGTCTGGTTGATGGTGACCGTCGTGCGGCCGTTCTCGGTGCTGGACCGGGGCGCCTCGGCATGGGTCCAGCCGCGCGTGAGCGCCTGCGTGTCGACCTGCAGCCCGCCGGCGACCAGGCCGTCCGGCACGCCCGAGGCGGCATTGCCCGCGGCCTGGCGCGCGGCGGCCTGCGCCGCCTGCTGCGCGGCGATGGCCGCCGCCGTGCGGTTCAGGTTGCTGAGCGACTGCTGCAATTGCTGGCGCGACTGCGTCTGCTGGCGCGCCGCCGTCGGAATGCCCGCCACGCTGCCATCGGGCAGCCGGCCGCTGGCCT
>NZ_JAGTJY010000661.1:0-324 GCF_018195695.1 Achromobacter sp. Marseille-Q0513
GTGGCCGACGCGGCGCGGGCGGCCTCGGCCCAGCCGGTGCCGGGAATCCAGACGCGCAGCGTCATGCTCCTGGCGCCAGGCAGCAGCAGCGCGCCGTCGCCGACCGGCGGCAGCGGGCCGCGCGCGGACGCGGCGCCGCTGGCGCGCCACAGGCCATCGGGACGCACGCGCCATTGCACGCGCTGCCACAGGCCGGGGCTGTCCGGATGCGGGCGCAGGATCTCCAGCACGGCGCCGCCGCTGGGCGGGCGCAGCAGGCGCACGCCGGCCGACAGCGCGACCGCGTCGCCGCCGACGGGATCGAAGACCGGGCCGTCGTAGGAC
>NZ_JAGTJY010000662.1:0-324 GCF_018195695.1 Achromobacter sp. Marseille-Q0513
ACATCATCAGCTTGAGCGACTATGAGTGGCGTCTTTGCCTGATTTTGGCCTTGGCTACCGCCTTCGCGCTCTTGGTTCAGCCCCTTCGGGCGTTCGGGCTCATTGGCGCTTTGATATTGGCGGTTGCGGCGAGTGTTCTGGCCGTGATGGTCGTGGCGGGCTATTCCCTGATAACGGGGGGGGTGGGCCAACTTCTTGCTCTTTTTAACACATTGACCCGGCGGCCGGAACCCCCTTTTGGGATGTTGGTGGGCGCGCGTTATTTTTAAAAAAAAAAATAACGAAGATTATTGGTCATATGAACTAGGGTATATAAAGTAATAG
>NZ_JAGTJY010000663.1:0-324 GCF_018195695.1 Achromobacter sp. Marseille-Q0513
AGCGGGATGTGCGGGCTGGCGGTCGGGCTGCCGCCCGAGCCGGTGTTGCCGTTGTCGTCGACGCTGACGCTGAGCGTGACCTGCCCGGCGATGTTGGCGCCGGGCAGATAGCGCAGGCCGCCGGCGGCGGTGAAGGCGTTCAGGTCGGCCACGCTGCCGGTCAGGGTCAGCGCGCCGGCGCTGCCGCCGACGGTGACGCCATTGCCGCTGACGGCCGACAGCGCGCCGGACGGCACGGACAGGGGGAGGGTCAGCAGGCCGGCGCCGGCGTCCACGTCGCTTACCGTGATGCCGGGGGTGGCGCCGGCCGGGTCCTCGGTCAGG
>NZ_JAGTJY010000664.1:0-321 GCF_018195695.1 Achromobacter sp. Marseille-Q0513
ACAAGGCCAACTACAGCGCCTATCAGGTCTCGGTGGGCGGCGGCATCGGCCTGGGTGGCGGCGACAAGAGCGGCGGCACGGGCTTGGGCACGACCAAGGACAATCAGGTCGCGGGCGGCGCGAGCAAGGAGGCGAGCACCTCGCTGCCCTCGTCGGGCAACCTGTCGTTCAAACCGCCCACGGTCGCGGCGGCCAGCGGCAGCGGCAGCTCGACCACGAGCAGCGCCATCAGCGGCGGCACGATCGTGATTCGGGATGAGGCAGGCCAGCAGGCGCTGACCGGCAAGACGGCGGCGGAGACGATCGCTTCGTTGAACCGGG
>NZ_JAGTJY010000665.1:0-320 GCF_018195695.1 Achromobacter sp. Marseille-Q0513
CCCAAGACCCTCGCCGACAAGGTAGTGTGGACGCTGGACGTGGGCGAGCATGTTGGCTGCATCCTGGATGAGTTCATGGAGGACGGCTGCATCCTCGGCGCGATCTACTCTGACGCCGACGCGCCGCCGGTAAGCAGCCCGGACAAGTTCCGGCTCCAGTTCAAGGATGGCGGCTCGGTTGAGTACGACCGCAGCAACGGGGCCATGAACATCGTCTGCAAAGGTGTTGCAAACCTGGTCGCCGATGGTGACGTCACCGTGAAGGCTCCCTCGGTTACGCTGGACACGCCGCAAACTACCTGCACCGGCCAGCTCACGGT
>NZ_JAGTJY010000666.1:0-320 GCF_018195695.1 Achromobacter sp. Marseille-Q0513
GTCTGCTCCCCGGCCGCGACCGCATGCTGCTCCTGGTTTACTGGTTTTCTCCGATCACGCTGGTCGCCACCTACTGGCTTGGGTACAACGATCTGGTGCCGGTCGCCCTGTTGACTCTGACCCTTTACAGCATCCGTCATCAAAAGAACTGGACGGCGGGCCTGGCACTGGCCGCTGCCATTTCAGCCAAGTTGAGCATGGCGGCTGCGCTGCCCTTCTTCCTGATTTATTTTCAGCACAATCGTCCTCACCGCAAGTTTCTTCCCGATTTCGCCAAGGCGTTCGCCGTGGGCGCCGTCCTGTTTCTGCTGCCGTTCGTC
>NZ_JAGTJY010000667.1:0-319 GCF_018195695.1 Achromobacter sp. Marseille-Q0513
TTTCAATACCGTCAAATTTTACAAAATTAATACCATCCAATTTCGGATTGTTGTAGCGCAATGCCGGCACGGCCAACTTACCCGTCGCCAAATCAGTGTAAGCGCCGCTAGTGCCTGCCTGAAAATCCTGCGCAGCCTGATTTCCCCTTGGGCTCTCAACGACATAGATCAGGCCCTTGTTTTCACTAGTCAAGGCCCTTGCCTCAGTCTCAGTGAGCACCCGAGTATTAAGGTTGGGCAACAAACTGTCTGCTTTGCTGCCAGCTGTTCCTCCCGTGGCCAGACGTTCAGCCGAACCCACCTTACCCAGTACGCTACC
>NZ_JAGTJY010000668.1:0-319 GCF_018195695.1 Achromobacter sp. Marseille-Q0513
TATCCGGACTCCCTCCCATCGCGCCAAAGCCCTGCATGGCTCTATCGCAAACCGCGGTATGCACGGAGGGAACGAGCGCCTTGATCATCGATATTTCCTTGCGCGCAGCCTTGGCGCCAACCTTGTCCAGCATCCAGGCCGCCTTCAGAACGAGCAAGCGCGCCTGATCAATCTCGATCCGCGAACGGGCGATCCACTCGCCGACGGAGCCGTGCATGTTCAACGCCTTGCCGAATGCGCTACGCGATTTCGCGCGATCCACCATCAGCTCCAGGGCCAGTTCCGCCGCGCCGATCGAGCGCATGCAATGATGAATGCG
>NZ_JAGTJY010000669.1:0-318 GCF_018195695.1 Achromobacter sp. Marseille-Q0513
TCCGATTTTCGGGGAGCGCGCTGAAAGTGTCCGCCGAGCGGACTGCGCGTGCGAACGAAGAGGGGCTTCCGAAAATGCGTAGCGGCAATCTCCATGTCTCGGCAAATAATGAAAGTCGCGCCGGCCTGCCCGGTGACAAGAACGAGACTCTGGAGACTGCCGTGTTCGATCCTCAACGCCGCCGCGTCGTCGCGGGGCTGGGCGCCGCCTGCGCCGCCGCCTGCGCCGCCGCCGCATTCCCTGCCGTCCGCGCCGCATCCGCCTGGCCCGGCCACGCCGTGACGTTCATCGTGCCGTTTCCCCCTGGCGGGCCGGGCG
>NZ_JAGTJY010000066.1:0-28622 GCF_018195695.1 Achromobacter sp. Marseille-Q0513
GAGCATCCCCATGCCGCTCTGGAAGATCTACCACCCCGAAAACGCCTTCTCCGACGACGACAAGCAGGCCATCGCCGAGCGCGTCACCACCCTCTACACCGACCTGCCGAAGTTCTATGTCGGCCTGGTGTTCCAGCCCGTGCCCAAGGCGTCCTTCTTCATCGGCGGACAACGCGCCGATGATTTCGTGCGCATCGCGGTCGACCATATCGCCCGGCAGATACACGAGGACGAGATAAAACGGCGCTTCCTGGGCGCCGTGGGCAGGCTGCTGGCGCCCTATATCGCCGAGCGCGGACTGCGCTGGGAAATCCACATCGACGAGACGCCGTTCAGCCTGTGGACCATCCAGGACCAGCGCCCGCCCGTGCCCGGCACGCCCGAGAGCGAGCGGTGGCGCGAGCAGAACCGGCCGACCCCGGCATAAGCGGCGCGCCCACGGCCCCGGTCGCGAGTCGGGAAACACGCGGCGCAGCGGCGCCGCGACGCCGACGCCCCGCTTTCCCCGCCTGTATTCGAGCCACGGCGAACCCGCGCGCGGACCTATACTCAAGCGCAGCCCTGCGCGGTCCTCGGCGCTCCCGGCCCAAGCCGGCGCCGGGGCGGATCCGCGGGCCCGGCCTCAATACGGGAGGACAGCGTGGAACGCGACGACAAAGCCTGGAATGCCAGCCATGCGATCACGGCAATGCCGCCCGGCAACGACCGATCCCTGCCCGTCCTGCAAGCCATCGCGCGCGGCGTGGCGGACCTGCGCATCCCGGCCTCGACGGACTGGCCCGCCGCCCAACGGCACCTGACGGACCTGGACGGGCAGTGGAAACTCTCCGCCGTGCTGGTGGCGATCGTGGCGCGGCGCGAGCCGACCATCCTGCTCACCAAGCGTTCGTCGGGCCTGAGCGAATATTCATCCCATGTCAGCTTCCCCGGCGGACGCCCGATGGCATCCGACGGCAGCGTGGGCGAGACCGCGCTGCGCGAGGCCTTCGAGGAAATCCGCCTGGCCCCCGATGCGGTCCGGCTGCTGGGCTGCCTGCCCTTGCACCGGACCCGCAAGCGCAATCACGCCATCTTCCCGGTGATCGGCATCGTGCCCGACACGGCCGCCTGGGAAGCGGCGCCCGCCGAGGTGGCGGAGATCTTCGAATTCCCGTTCAGCGCGCTGCTGGATCCGGCGCTGCCCCGGCAGTATGCCGACGGCGAGCGCTCGGGCGCCTGGTACTGGGCCGGGCAGCAGCAGGACATCTGGGGCGTCACCGCCGTCATGCTGAAATCGCTGGCGGCCCTTGCGCTGGCCGCAGAGCGCGGCGACTGACCACCACGCCGATCCGATCCGTTGCCATGCAACGTGGCAGCGGGATACACTGCGCCAAATAATTGCAATTGCAATCATTAAACAGCCCGTCGAAGCGCACGTCCAGCGTCCCAACGGCACACCGTCCGATCCAGACCCAACGCCATGCGTCTATTGCATATCGTCTCTTCCCCCCGCGGCCCGCAGTCCGCCTCCATCGCGATCGCCCATGCATTCCTGGAAGCCTGCGCCCAGACGCACGCTACGCTCGATATCGATACGCTCAACGTCTGGGAAGAGGACCTGCCCGAATTCGACAGCCGTACCATCGGCGCGAAGTACAAGCGCGTGTCCGGAACGCCGCTGGATGCGGCCGAGGCGTCGGCCTGGACGCGGATCGAGTCGCTGGCGCGACGTTTCCAGCAGGCTGACCGGATCGTGCTGGGCGTGCCGATGTGGAACTTCGGCTTTCCGTACAAACTCAAGCAGCTGATCGACCTGGCGAGCCAGCGCAACATGCTGTTCACGTTCGACGGCCAGTCCTACGGACCCCTGCTGAACATTCCGCGGGCCTTGCTCATCTGCGCGCGCGGCCAAAGCCATGATCCCGGCGCGGGCGCCGGCAGCCCCGGCTTCGAGCACCAGGCCGCCTATCTGGAGTTCTGGCTGAAGTTCATCGGCGTGGGCGAGGTCCGGCGCGTCATGGCCGAACACACCTGGGACGCCGGCGCGCCGCAAGCCATCGAGCGGGCCAAGGCGCAGGCGGTCGAAATGGCCCGGGATTTCTAGCGCCGCCGGCGCATCCGCCCCGCCCCGGGGCTCACCTGGGCTTGCCCAACAATCCGCCGCGCCGCGCGACCAGCGTGGCCTGGGTCCGGTTGACCACGCCCAGCGTCGCCAGGATGGCGGTGACGTGGGTCTTCACGGTCTTCTCGGTCATGCTGAGGCGTTCGGAGATCTCGCGGTTGCGCAGGCCGTCGCACATCAGCCGCAGCACCTCGCCCTGGCGCGGCGTCAAGGCGCTCAGCAGGGCCATGTCGTCCACCGGCGCCGGCATCGGCGCGGGCGGCTTGCGCGGCGGCGCCGCCGGGGCCAGGTCGGCGCGTGGCGGCTGGCCGATCTGCTCCAGCGCGTCCAGCAGCGCGCGGCAGTCGGCCGACTTGTGCAGGAAGCCCTGCGCTCCCGCCGCCATGACCCGCTCGCGGTCGTCGGGATCCTCGGACGCGCTCAGCACCAGGACGCGGATGCCCGGACGCAACTGCTTCAGGCGCTTGAGCAGCGCGCTGCCGCCCAGGTCGGGCAGGTAGTAGTCCATGATCACGCTGCCGATCTGCGGCTGCGCCCGCAAGACCGCGAGCGCCTCCGCGCCGTTGGAAGCCGGATGGACCGTGATGCCGGGCAGCGCCTGCGTGAGGCTCAGCAGCAGGGCTTCGCGGAACATGGCGTGGTCGTCGATCAGGAGTACTGCGGTCATGGAGAGGAATCCTCGGAATCTGTCAGGCCCGGCCGATGCAGCAGCGCGGTCACATGCGCGCGCAGGGCCTCGACCTCCACCGGCTTGTGCAGCAGGGGGATGTTTCTGTCGGCCGCCTCGATCAGGCGGCCCGGATCGGTGTCGCCGCTGACCAGCAGCGCGGGAATCGGGGGATCGCTGTATTCCTCGCGCAGCCGCTCGATCACATGTATGCCGGTCTCGTGCTCGCGCAGGCGGTAGTCGCTGATGATCAGGGCGGGCCGCTCGGGCTCGTGCACCACCTTGGAAAACAGGGCGTCGCCGCTGGCGGCGCCGACGACGCGGTAGCCCCAGCTTTCCAGCAGCAAGGTCAGGCCGGCCAGGTTCTGCGCATCGTCGTCGACCACCAGCACCATCCGCCCGCGCCCGTGATCCGGGACCGCGTCGCTGGCGGCGGGCGCCGGCGGCGCGGGCTCGGGCGTCGTCGTCGCGGCCAGCGCCTCCTCGGCGGAGCGCGTCTCCAGGCCCAGCGAGAACAGCGTGCCGCGCCCCTCCTGCGATGCCAGGACCAGCGGATGGTCCAGCAGCGCGGCGGTGCGCCGCACGATGGCCAGCCCCAGTCCCAGTCCCTTGCTGCGATCGCGCTCCGGGTTGTTCAGCTGATGGAACTCCCAGAATACCCGTTCCTGTTCAGAGGGCGGGATGCCCGGCCCGGTATCGCAGACCAGGATGCGCACGCCGCCACGCCGGCGCCTGCAGCCGACCAGCACGCCGCCGCGCCGGGTATGCGCGATGGCATTGCTGATGAGATTGCGCAGGATGCGCTCCAGCAGCACCGGATCCGAATTCACCACCGCCAGACTGGGCCTGACCCGCAGCGACAGCCCTTTCTGCACCGCCTGCGGCGCATACTCGGCCCGCAACTGCTCCAGCAGCGGATTGAGCGGGAACCACTTGCGCCGGGGCTCGATCACGCCGGCGTCCAGCCTGGAGATATTGAGCAAGGCATCGAACAGATGCCCCATCGCCGCCGTCGCGCTGGCGATGTTGTCCACCAGGTAGCGGCCGTGTGCGGTGAGTTTCTCGTTGGTCAGCAGGCCCAGGAACAGGCTGACCGCGTGCACCGGCTGGCGCAGGTCATGGCTGGCGGCGGCCAGGAAGCGCGATTTTTCCAGGTTGCTGCGCTCGGCCGCCTCCTTCTCGCGCCGCACCTGCTCCAGCAGCGCCAGGTTCTCGTAGCCCAGCCGCAGGGCGTCCAGGTGGGTGCGGTGCATGCGGTGCGTGAACGCCAGCGTGGAGGCCACATAGGCGACTCCGCTCGCCACCAGGGCGATGTGCAGCGGCGAAGGCTGCGCCGCCAGCGCGATGAAGGGCGGCGCGAGCGCCGGGATCTCGAAGGCGTAGACGACCGGCAGGACGATGTAGTTGGAATAGATCGCTCCCGTGCCCAGCCCGATCAGGATCACGATGCTGAACAGCTGGTACTCGACCGGCAGGAAGAAGCTCCAGTAGGCGACCGGCAGCCCCCACAGCATGCCCGAGGCGAGATTGCCCAGGAACATGCGACGCAGCCAGCGTTCGGCCGCGTCCGGCTGCGCCTGGCTGCGGTCGTAGGCCAGCATCGCCGCCCAGCGCAGGGCGGCGACCAGCAGCATGGCGGCGATCCATGGCGCCAGCTCGCGGTCAGGCACGACGCCGTACAGGGCATAGGCGCTGAAACAGGCAGCGATGACCGAGCCCGACAGGGCGAAGGGGAAGCTGCGGCGCAACACGGCCACCTGCACCGCCCGGACGCGCGAGCCGTCGGGAAACGCAGCGGCCAGGGTTTCGGAAGTTGGATCCATGAACGAGGGCGACGCGAGCCTGTGAGGATCCCGGACGCGACCCCGTTCGGGAAAATAGGGGAAAGGCAACGGCAATGGCCACGGCGGCCGCCGGGCTGGGGATGCGCGGAAAAATTTAGCAATTGCCAACCAGCGGGTCAATAATCCGGACACGGCGCCAGCCTCCCGTCGTACATGCGTGCACCCCCTCCGCGCCCGCGACGGGAGGACAAATCCGCATGCCGTACAGGTAACAGGCGGCGGCGGGCCGCGCATCGGACTTTGGTCTTAGGCCGCCGCGGGCGGCCGGGCGCAAACAGGCTACATTCCCAGGACAAGCGCGGCGACCGAGGGCAGCCCGCGATCCCCCGACGCGCCGCCTGGCGCGCCGGACCGACTCAACGAGGGGCATCTTGTCTATCAGTGCAACCACGGCGCCCGCCGCCGAGCTTTCCCCGCGCGAGCAGCGCGGCAATATCGCCCGCCTGACCATCGCCCAGGCGCTGGCCGGCGCCAATGCCGTCGTGGTCTACGCCACCGGCTCCATCGTGGGCAACATGCTGGCGCCGGACAAGGCCCTGGCCACCCTGCCCCTGTCCATCTTCGTGGTCGGCATGGCCGCCTGCATCCTGCCGGCGGGCGCCATCGCCCGGCGCCACGGCCGCCGCGCCGCCTTCCTGGCCGGCACCGGCTGCGGCGTGCTGGTCGGCCTATTGGCCGCCCTCGCCGTGGTCCTGGGATCGTTCTGGCTGTTCTGCCTGGGAACCTTCTTCGGCGGCGCCTACGCGGCCGTGGTGCTGTCGTTCCGCTTCGCCGCCGCCGACGGCGTGTCGCCCGAGCGGCGCGCCCGCGCCCTGTCCTTCGTCATGGGCGGCGGCGTGCTGGCCGGCGTGGTCGGGCCGCAGCTGGTCACGCACACCATGTACCTGTGGCCCGCCCACATGTTCGCCGCCACCTTCATCGTGCAGGCGGCGGTCGCGGCGGCGTCGGCGCTCGTGCTGCTGGGCGTGCGCCTGCCCATGCCCGGCCCGGCCGAAGCCGCCGGCGGCCGGCCGCTGGCGGTCATCGCGCGCCAGCCACGCTTCGTCACCGCGGTGGTCTGCGGCGCCGTCTCCTACCTGCTGATGAACTTCCTGATGACGGCCGCCCCGCTGGCGATGCATCTTTGCGGCCACTCCCAGGAAGACGCGAACCTGGGCCTGCAATGGCACGTGATCGCCATGTACGCCCCGAGCTTCTTCACGGGCCGGCTGATCATGCGCTTCGGCGCCGGCCGCATGGTCAGCGTCGGCCTGGCGCTGACCGGGATCTCGGCGGCGATCGGCCTGATGGGCCTGGACGTGGCGCATTTCTGGGTCACCCTGGTGCTGCTGGGCGTGGGCTGGAACTTCGGCTTCGTGGGCGCCTCGGCCCTGGTGCTGGAATGCCACCGTCCCGAGGAAAGGACCAAGGTGCAGTCGCTGAACGACTTCATCATCTTCGGCATCATGGCGGTCGGTTCGTTCGCGTCGGGCGGCCTGCTGGCCGCCTACGACTGGACCACCGTGCTGTGGGTCTCGTTCATTCCGCTGGCGCTGGCGATCGTCGCGCTGGGCAGGAGCGCCGCGAACGCGCAGCGCGCGGCCTGACGCCATGGCGCGCTTCCTCCTGCCCCGTGGCTTCCCGTCCGGCCTGGGCGCGCGGCTGCTGTGCCTGATGGCGGCGGCGCCGTGGACCGTCCCGGTCGTGGCGGCCGAGCGCGTCGCCATACCCGGCTACGACGTCCAGGCCGGCGCGCAATACCGCTACCGCGTCCAGAAGACAACCGAGACGGACATGTCGTCCTGGCCAGGCGCGCCGGCCACCGCGCCGGTGCTCATGCGCGGGGATTTCCTGCTGTCGACGACCGTGCTGACGCGCGATGACACCGGACTGCGCATGCGCTGGGACCTGTCCGCCGACCTGCCCGCCAATGCCACGGGCGGCGCCGGCGCCTATCCGCTCAATGCCCTGTACGGCGGCACCTTGGCCGCCTATGGCCTGCGCCAGCTGGAGATCGACACCGATCCGACCGGCACGCCCACGGCCGTGCCCGGCGCCGACGCGATCATCGCCACGCTGGAACGGGCCCTGACCGCGACCGGACCGGGCGGAGCCGTCGCGCCGCCGGACAGCGCCGCCCGGCGCGCGCTGGCAACGATCAAGGCCAACCCGCTGGCCATCGTCGGCGTGCTGGTGCCCGAAAGCGCGACGCTCGCGCTGGCGCAGTCCTCGCAAGCCTCGGCCTTCGCCGTCGGCGAGGAATGGACCGTGCCGGGCAGCGAGGACATCCGCGGCGTTCGCATCGCCACCGCCACGACATGGCGGCTGGACGCCTACGACCCGGCCAGCCGGCGCGCCACCTTCAGCGCGCGCCTGGCCTATGACCAGGGCGCCTTCCGCCAATCGCAGCGCGCCACGATCGACGCCATGGTTGCGACCCTGGGCGAACGGGCGAAATCGCTGACGGACGCGCAATGGGCCCGCATCCGCGACGCGGAAAAGCAGCGCGCCATGCGCTTCGTGATCTCGACCCGCGATGGCGCGACCGTCGAGGCCCTGGAAAGCATGACGATCAGCGTGGGCGGCATGACGATGACGTCGGCCTGGCACATCTGGCGCGACGACCAGCCGCCGCTGCTGCCCGCGCCGCCCGCCTGGAACGCCGCCGCGCCGGACGGCCTGGGGCGCGACGCGCAACCGGCGACAGGCCGATAGGCCCGCCGCGAACGCCGGAGGCGACCGCTCAGGCGTCGGCCTCGCGCTCGGGCGCGGCGTCGCTCTTGAGCTTGGCGTGCTCATGCAGGGCCTCGCTGTCCAGGATGGTCAGCCCGCCATAACGCGTCTGCAACACGCCGTCTCGCGCCAGCCGCGTCAGCGCGGCGTTGCAGCGCTGGCGCGAGACGCCGCACAGGCTGGCGATTTCCTCCTGCGATATCTTCAGGCGTCCGTTGGTGCCCGAATGCGATTCCGCGGCCAGCTGCGCGGCCACCGCGCGCGCCACCATGGTGTCCACGTCCAGCAGCACATTGCCGCTGTAGCTGGCCATCAGCCAATCCACCCGCTGCGCCAGATGCATCATGAGCGCCTGGGTGAAGGCAATGTTGTGGTTCCACAGCCGCTCGCAGATATCACGCGGCAGGATCACCACGCGGCTGGGCCGCAAGGCGATCACTTCGTAGTCGAAAGGCGCGGCGCGCAGCATGGTGGCCTCGCCGAACCAGCTGCCGGTGCTGAAGCCCGCCAGCGACAGGGTCTTGCCGTCGATGCCCGGCGAGGACCATTTCACCAGCCCGTCGACCACGCCGTACCAGCCGGGCGAACGCGCGCCCATGCGGAACAGGTACTCGCCCTTGCGCAGCGACACCAGCCGCAGGCCGGCGCGGATCTCGGCGCGCTCCGGCGCCGGCAGGCCGTTGTACCAGGGCACCACGTCCAGCATCCGGTCCACCGCGCCCTGCGACTGCCGCCGGCGCGCGCTCGACGATTCTTCCCCAATACCCGCAGGCGCTATGCGCATGGTTTCCTCATTGCCGACTGCGTGGCCGCGTCCAGGTAAACCCTAGGATTCTTTGTCACCATGGTGACTGTCCGCGCGACAGGCCCGGCCACAGAATAAGAGAGCCCATCGGGTCAAAAAACATAAGAGGAGACTGGAATGTTGTCAATGTCGCGCGCCCTGTCCGCCGCCCTGTGCGGCGCCGCCTTGTCCGTCGGCCCCGGCGCCGCCCAGGCACAGTTCTCGGACGACGTCATCCGGATCGGCTTCATCACCGACCTGTCCGGCGTGTACTCGGGCCCCGACGGCCCCGGCGGCGTCGAGGCCATCCGCATGGCCATCGAGGAAATGGGCGGCGCGATCGACGGCAGGAAGATCGAGCTGATCACCGCCGACCACCAGAACAAGGCCGACATCGCCTCGGCCAAGGCGCGCGAGTGGTTCGACCAGAAGGGCCTGGACATGCTGATCGGCGGCACCAACTCCAGCGCCGCGCTGGCCATGTCGCGCGTGGCCGCCGACAAGAAGAAGCCCATCATCGTGGTCGGCGCCGGCGCGCCGGCGCTGACCAACGAGCAGTGCACGCCCTATACGCTGAACTACGCCTACGACACCGTGGCGCTGGCGCGCGGCACCGGCGACGCGGTGGTCAAGGCCGGCGGCAAGACCTGGTACTTCCTGACGGCCGACTACGCCTTCGGCGCGGCGCTGCAGGCCGACACCACCAGCGTGGTGCAGGCCGGCGGCGGCAAGGTGCTGGGCTCGGTCAAGCATCCGCTGTCGTCCAGCGACTTCTCCTCGTTCCTGCTGCAGGCGCAAAGCAGCAAGGCCGAGATCCTGGCCCTGGCCAACGCCGGCGCCGACGCCACCAACGCGATCAAGGCGGCCAATGAATTCGGCCTGACCAAGACCATGAAGCTGGCCGGCCTGATCATGTTCATCAACGACATCCACGCCATGGGCCTGCCGGCCACGCAGGGCATGTACCTGACCGACAGCTGGTACTGGAACAGCTCGGACGCCGCCCGCGCCTGGAGCCGCGAATTCTTCAAGCGCCACAAGAGCATGCCATCGTCGCTGCAGGCCGCCGACTATTCCGCCGCGCTGCAATACCTGCGCGCCGTGAAGGCCACCGGCACCGACGACGCCGACAAGGTGCTGGCCTATCTGCGCGCCAACAAGCTCAACGACCTGTACCTGAAGGACGGCGTGGTGCGCCCGGACGGCCGCGTGGTCCACGACATGTACCTGCTGCAGGTCAAGACGCCGGAACAGTCCAAGGAACCCTGGGACTACTTCAACGTGGTGCAGACCATCGACGGCAACGAGGCCTTCACCAAGCAATCGGAAAGCCGCTGCGCGCTGTGGAAATAAGCCGCGCCCGACACTCAAGAGACCAGCCATGGCAAAACGCAAAGTGATCGTGACCATCGCCCCCACCGGGGGCATGGCCTTCAAGAGCCAGAACCCCCACCTGCCCACCCAGCCGGCCGAGATCGCCGAGGACGTCTACCGCTGCTACAACGCCGGCGCCAGCGTGGTCGCGCTGCATGCGCGCCGGCCCGACGACCAGGCCACCTGCGACGCGGCCATCTACCGCGACATGAACCAGCGCATCCGCGAGCGCTGCGACATCGTGCTGAACAACTCCACCGGCGGCGGCGTGCACGGCGACATGATCCGCGAGACCTCGCCCGGCAACTGGGAGATCGCCTGGGAGGAACGGCTCAAGGGCATGGACGCCGGCGCCGAGATGTGCACGCTGGACGCCACCACGCTAAACCTGGCCTTCGGCGACCGCGAATACCTGATGAACACGCCGTTGAGCAAGGCGCGCGAGCTGGCCGTCGGCATGAAGGCGCGCGGCATCAAGCCCGAGTGGGAGGTGTTCAGCCCCACCCACATCATCCAGGACGCCACCACGCTGATCGACGAAGGGCTGGACGACGGCCCGCCCTTCATCAACCTCGTCATGAACGTGCACCGCAACTTCCAGAACGCCATGCCCTTCTCGCCGCGCCACCTGCAGATGATGGTGGACCTGCTGCCCAAGAACAGCGTGTTCTGCGTCAGCGGCATCGGCCCGTCGCAGCTGGAGGCCAACATCAGCGCGCTGCTGCTGGGCGGCCACGCGCGCGTCGGCCTGGAAGACAACCTGTACTACCGCCACGGCGAACTGGCCACCAATGTGCAGCTGACCGAGCGCATCGTGCGCATCATCCGCGAGCTGGACATGGAGCCGGCCACGCCGGCCGAGGCGCGCCAGATCATGGGCCTGCCGCGCACGGACGGCCCCAGGCCCGAGTTCGCCGTTTGAGCGCGCCCCGCCACACGCAACCTGAGATTCCCATGAGCCTATCCCTGCAAGACAAGCACATCCTCGTCACCGCCGGCGCCAACGGCATCGGCCTGGCGATCGTGCGCAAGTTCCTGGCGTCCGGCGCCCGCGTGCATGCCTGCGACGTGGACGCCGACGCCTGCCGCGCCCTGGCCGGCAGCCATCCGAACCTGAGCGTGAGCGTGGCGGACGTGTCGTCCGAAGCGCAGGTGCTGGACCTGTACCGCGACCTGGCCGAAAGATGGGGCAGGCTCGACGCGCTGGTCAACAACGCCGGCGTGGCCGGCCCCACCAGCCGGCTGGAGGACACCACGCTGGACGCCTGGCGCCAGACGCTGGAAGTCAACCTGACCGGCACCTTCCTGTGCGCGCGCGGCGCGGTGCCGCTGCTGCGCGCGGCCGGCGGCGGCGCCATCATCAATATCTCGTCGGTGGCGGGCCGGCTCGGCTTCTCGCTGCGCACGCCGTACAGCGCCAGCAAGTTCGGGCTGGCCGGCCTGACGCAGACCTGGGCCATGGAGCTGGGCCCGTCCAACATCCGCGTCAATTCCGTGCTGCCCGGCGTGGTGGCCGGCGAACGGGTCGAGCGCGTCATCGCCGCGCGCGCCGCCGCCGGCGGCGTCAGCAACGACGCGATGCGGGCCCAGCTGGTGTCCAGCGTGTCGCTGCGGCGCATGACGCAGCCGGAGGACGTGGCCAACCAGGTCGCCTTCCTGTGCTCGGACGAAGGCGCGATGATCAGCGGCCAGAGCATCTCGGTCTGCGGCAACGTGGAGCACCTGGGCTAGCTCGGTGCGTCAGAACCGCCAGCGCAGGTCCAGCGAGCCCGTGTGCTGGCGGCTGCCGCCGCCGAACTCGCCGGCGTAGCTCAAGCCCGCCGTCAGGTTGCGGACCACCACCAGGTCCGCCCCCAGCTCCACCCGCGCCGCGTCGCGCGCGATCGGCGTGCCCGCCACGCTGAACGCCGGCCCCTGGTCGAAGGCCAGCGTGGCCGAGGGCTTCAGGCCGCCATAGGCGTGACGCCAGCCCAGCATGCCGCGCAACGCGATGGCCGTGCCGTCGGGCTGCCACTGGCCGCGCACGCCCGCCAGGCTGGTGGTCAGGCGCTGCTTCTGCGCCTGGCCCGACAGCGCCGCCGAGCCGCCCGATTCATTGAAGCCGCGCACGCGCAGATCGCTCCAGGCCAGGCCCGCGAAAGGCTCGACCACCACCGCATCGCCCAGCTTCATCGCATAGCCCGTCTCGGCGAAGAGCTGCGTGGTGCTGGCGTGGTAGCCGGCGGTCAGCTTCTGGTCCAGGCTGCCGTAGCGCAGTTGCCGGCGCGAATCGATGTCGTGCCAGCTGTAGGCGCCGCCGAACGTGACATTCAGCGTGCCCGCGCCCAGCGCGTAGCCCTTGCCGCCGTACAGCGTGGCCGTGTAGCTGCCGATCTTGGCGCTGGCGGCGCGGTCCTGCGCGCTCAGGCGAGCATCGGTGTAGCCGAACGCGCCGCCCAGGCGCCAGCCGCCGCCCACGGCGGCGTCGCCGCCGATCGTCAGGCTGGTGCTGCTCTGACTCAACCTGGGCGCGTTGCCGTCGCTGGCCAGCCGCCGCCAGTCGCCGCTCAGCTGCGCCCACATGGGCGAAGTCGCGGCGCGCGGCAGCGCCGCCGATGAGGCCGGCGCATCGCTCAGACCGGCCGCCGCCGTGGGCGCGCCCGCGGCCAGCGGCGCGGACAGATTGCCGCGCAGCGCGGCCAGCCCGTTCCGCGACGCCGGCGCCAGGCTGGGCGCGGCCAGCGCCGAGGTCACGCCGGCATGCATGTCGCCGGACAGCTGGGTCAGCGCCTGGCGGGCGCCGTCGGCGTCGGTGCTCAGCATGAACGCGCGCCAGACCTCGTGGGTTTGCGGCAAGGCGTCGATGCTTGCCGCCACGGCCGCCTGATTGCCGGTGCTGGCGGGACTGCCGGCTTGCTTGCTGTTGCGCGCCAGGTTGA
This sequence comes from Achromobacter sp. Marseille-Q0513, assembly GCF_018195695.1. NCBI lineage: Bacteria > Pseudomonadati > Pseudomonadota > Betaproteobacteria > Burkholderiales > Alcaligenaceae > Achromobacter > Achromobacter sp. Marseille-Q0513. The sequence goes on from NZ_JAGTJY010000066.1 coordinate 12,401, forward strand.
GCGTGACGTCGTTGCCGTCGCCGCCCGCGCTGTTGACGCTGGCATCCAGGAACAGCAGCGGATTGCGCACGCTGGCGAAACTGCCCTCGACCGCGCCGGCGCCCTGCTTGGAGATCAGCACATAGGGGCCGGCCCGCGGCTGCCAGGCCGCCGCGTCGTCGGGCGACAGGCGCAGGTCCAGCGTCGCGCCGGCGATATCGACCCGGCCCGCGACGTCCAGGCGGCTCTGCGCCGCCGGCGTGGCGGTAATCAGCAAGGTGCCGCGATTCACGTAGTCGCCCGCGATCGCCTGCGCGCCGATCGGATTGCCGGGCGCGTGCGTGGCGCCGGCGTCGATGCTGGCCGAGCCCAGCTGGCCGGCGCCGCTTAGGGTCGTGCCGGCCTGCGCGCGCAGGCTGCCGCCCAGCTTCGCGCCGTCGGCCAGCCGCAGCCCGCCGCCGCTGATGACGGTGCTGCCCGTGTAGGCGCCGCTGTCGGCATTCAGCGTGAGCGTGCCGGCGCCGGTCTTGATCAGCGCGCCCGCGCCCGAGTAACGGCTGGCGTTGGCGGCGTCGCCGGCCTGGTCCAGGGTCAGCGAGGCGCCGCTGGCGATGGCCGCGTTGCCCGCCATCCGCTCGGTCGACGTGACCAGGCCGCCGGCCTCGATGGACCAGTCCAGCGCGGACATGCCGCCCAGCGTGAGCGTGCCCGCGCCGCGCTTGACCATCAGGCCGCGCGCGCCGTCCAGCGCGCCGATGTCGCCGCCGTAGCGGGCGTCGGCGGCCTGTTCGAACACCACCGTACCCCCATTGCCGATGCCGCCCGAGATCGAAGCGGCATCGCCGATCAGCGTGCCGGCGCGCACCAGGGTGCCGCCATAGGCGTTGCCTGCGCCGGCCAGCCGCAGCGTGCCGGCGCCGGTCTTGAGCAGGCTGCCCGGACCGGACAGCCGACCGCTCATCGCCAGCGTCGTGCCGGCCGCGACGTCGATCCCGGCGGTCTGCGACAGCGTCGCCGACCGGCTGGTGGCGAAGTCCGCCGTCGTCGCCAGCGAGCCGCCATTGAAGACCAGTGCGCTTGATGCCGCGCCCAGGTTCGCATCTCGCGACACCTGCAAGGCGCCGGCGCGCAGCTCGGTGCCGCCGCCATAGCTGTTGTCGCCCGCCAGCGTCACGGTGCCCGCGCCGATCTGCCGCAAGCCGCCGGCTCCGGAGATATTGCCCGCGAGCGTAAGCGCGCCGGCGCGGTTCAGGACCAGCGTGCCGTCGTTGACCACGTCGCCCAGGATCGAGCCGGTCAGGCCGCCGTCGCCGATCTGCAAGACGCCGGCCGTGTTGCGGGTGCCACCGGTGTAGCGGTTGTCGCCGGTCAGCACCAGCGTGCCGGCGCCCGCCTTGGTCAGCGTCTTGCCGTTCCAGGCGCTGCCCGCCGTGACGCTCTGGTCGGTCAGCCCGACGCCGACGGTGAACAGGCCGTCCACGGTGAAGCTGCCATGCGCCAGATTGTTGGCCGCCGTCCAGCTCAGGTCGTAGGCGACCCGGTACTCCTTGCCATCCGGTGATTTGCTGGTGTTGACCGTCAGATAGTCCGCGGGACCGGCGACGCCGCCCACCGAAATGGCGCCGAAGTCGCCGTCTATCCGGTCGCCCGAGGCGATCAGCGTCCGGGGCGTGCCATCCAGGCTGGCGATGCCGGAGAGGTTGAGCGCGACGTTGTTGCCGATCTTCACCTCGCCGGCCCGCAAGGCCGGATCCTGCGCGTGGGCCGCGAGCGAGAGCCGGGCGCCGTCGGCCAGCGTCAGGCGCCCGTCGATCTGGGGCCGCGTGCCGTCGTCCCCCGCCAGTTCGCCCGCGTGGACCGTGGCGCTGCCCGGCAGCCAGGCGGAGCCGCCATTGCCGCCCTTGCCAAAGCGCAGGCTGCCGCCGTACACCTCGGTGTCGCCGAAATAGGAGGTCGTACCCGTCAGCGTCAGCGTCCCTGCGCCGCGCTTGATCAGGCCGCCTGAGTCGACAATCAAGCCGTTGAACGTCGTGTTCGCCGCCTGATCGACGGTGAGCGAGGCGCCGGTCAGCGCGACGAGGCCCGTGCTCCCGCCGAACTGGCCCATCGTCAGCGCCTTGCCGTTCAGGTCCAGCGCGCCGGCATTATTGATGAGATAGCTGCCGTTGGCGACGAAACTGCCGTTGGCGCCCGCCCGCAGCACGCCTTCTTCGACGATGGTCGGTCCTTGATAGCTGCTTGGCGCGTCCAGTATCAGCGTGCCCATGCCGGTCTTGGTAAGACCACCCGAACCCGACAGGCCGGCAACGGCGGTGGCGCTATAAGGCCGGTTGATGTCGATGGTCAGGCCGTTCGCCCCCAGCTTGATGTCTCCGGCCTTGAAACCGGCGAACAGGCCGGGCTGGTCGCCGGTCAGGCGCAGCAGGCCGCCATCAGCGACGACGGAGCCGGTGCCGGCGGCGAGCGTAGCGACCTGTCCCGTCTCGATCACGGCGCCGGCGCCGATGCGCAGCACGCCCGTGCCATCTGATCCCGGGTTGGCGGGATCACCGCCGACCATGATCGCGCCAGCCTTGACCCGGCCCTGGTTCAGGACCGCCAGTTCGCCGTTGCCGCCATAGCTGCCCAACACGATGGCGTTCGCGCCCGCGTCCCACTCCGAATCCGCCCCGCTTATGGTCACGCGGCCGGACTCGCCGGGCGTGCTGGCGGCGTACCCGACATTCGCCTCCCTGGTCAGCAGCCGCGCGCCTTGCTCGACACGCAGCTCGCCGCCCTGGTACAGGCCCACCTCAAAGCGATTGCCGCCGACCTGCGCGTCCCAGACAGTCAGGCGGCCGCGCATGACGACCGTGGCGCTTCCCGCCGGGTGGTTCCCTTTGCCGATGATGCCGCCGTTGCTGGTCAGCCGCCCGCCGTCATCGATGCTCAGCGAGGCGCCGGAGCCACCAATGCCCAAGGTCAGCTGCCCCGTTCCCGCATTCCATTCGGCATTCTGCCCGCTGATCGTCACCTCGCCGGATGCGCCCGACGTGGCTTGCCCGATCGTCCCGCCCGTGCTCTTCACCTTGCCGCCATTCAGGACTTTCAGCGTCCCGCTGCCCTCGAAGCCCACGATTACCGAGGACGATCCCGCATCCCATTCGGCGTCTTTCCCGCTGACCGTTACCGAACCTGTTGCGCCGGTCGCGCCGCCACCGATTGTCCCCAGATTGCTCATCACCTTGCCGCCATCCTTGATGATCAGCGTGCCAGGCCCTCCGTAGCCCACCATCAGGCTGCCGCTGCCCAGGCTCCATCTGGCGTTGCCTCCCGCCACGGTCACCGAGCCCGACGAACCGGCTACGGCGCCGAGCATGGCCGTGCCGCTGGTCACGACGCCGCCCTGCTCGATGTTGAGCGCGCCAGCGCCAGATCTGCCCACGATCAACGTACCGCTCCCCATATCCCACGCCGCGTCCTGCACCGTCACCCTGCCGGACGAGGACGGGTCATGGCCGATCACCGCGCCAGTGCTGCGTACCTTGCCCCCCGCCTTGATGGTCAAGATCCCCGCCCCGTTTTGGCCTACCACCAGCATGCCGCCGTCCAGATCCCATTCGGACCTCTGGTCCGCCACGGTCGCCGTGCTGAGCATGCTCCCTTTCACCCCGATGTTGCCGCCCACGCTCTTGACGCTGCCGCCCTGCGTGATCGTCAACTCGCCCTTGCCGGCAAGGCCCACGTTGATGGGTTTGGCGCCCGTGTCCCACTTCGCGTCCGCCCCGGTGACCGTTACCGATGCCTGCGTGCCCGCGTCCCGCGCCAGATTGCCCTCGCCGCCCGCCAGCGTGACACCTGGCCCGATGGCCAGCGTGCCGCTCAAGACATTGGTATCGCCGGCGTAGCTGTTCACGCCGCCGAGCGTCAGCTTGCCCGAACCGGCCTTGGTCAGTCCGCCTCCTCCCTGCAAGCCGATGGCAAGGCCGACATCATGCGTTTGCGTGTCGATGGTCAAGCCGCCGGTTTCGATCGATACCGCTTCCCGTTTGAACCCCGAGAACAGACTCGGCTGGGCGTCCGTCAAGCGCAGGATCGCGCTGTCGAACTTGGCTGATGCGCGCTCGCCATCGCCAGCCTCGATCTGTCTCGTCTCGACAATGCTCCCGCCCACAACCGACAATCCAGCGGTGGGGTTGGTTCCGTTGTTCAATGGCGGCGCCAGCACCTTGTCGGCCAGGCGGATCGAGCCCACCACCACCTTGGCCTTGGTGTCCAACTGCAAATAGCCGCCGCCGTATTCGCCCAGAATGATCCGCCCGGTTCCAGCGTTCCACTCCGACCCCTCGCCCAACACGGCCACCGAACCCAAGGCCTTCGCCGAACGCCCCAGATAGCCACCGCTGCTCGTCAATTTGGCGCCATTGAGGATTGCCACTATGCCAAACCCGGCCTGTCCCACCACCATTGGGCCGATGCCCGCGCGCCATTCCGCTTTGTTCAGGGACACGGAAGTCGAAGCCCCCTCGGCCAGCCCGAGCATGGCGCCATTGCTCCTGAGCAGCGCGCCGTCCTTGACGTCCAGCGAGCCGTAACTGCCCGATGTGAAGCCCGCCATCAACAGATTGGATCCGTAGTCCCAGATCGACGTTTCCTGCAACGCCGGCAAGCTGATCTCGTCGGCGCTTCCTCCCGCCGTGATCGACTGTGCCTCGGCCCAACTCGCGACCAACAGCACAGGAATGGCCAGCAACGCTGACAACACCGCCGCCGTCGGCCGCAAGCGGCCCGGGCCCAAAGTAGCGCTTCGCCGCACAGCGGCCGCACAGGCGCGCCGGACGCCGCCCCCCGGACCGCGCCCGCGCGCGATTTCGGATACGACGATCCACGCCCCCGAGACACGGTGGCGGACGAGCTTGTAGATGCGGTTCATGTCTGGGCTTCCTGGAAGCGTGCCCACAACGCGATGACGCACGCCAGTGGCCGGAAGGCGAGACGTGGCGGGCCGCGAGCCGGGTTGCGCGGCGGACACTAGAAGGGATTTTTTCCAGAGCTTAGCGATGCGCCCGAACGGGCGCATCGGACTTTAGTCGTAGGGCCGCGCGGCCAGGCCGGCGGCCCGCGAGACGCTACGCGGCCGCGCCCTCGACCTCGTAACGGACCTCATGCGCCTCGCTGGGAACCGGCAGCTCCCAGCGGTGCAGCATGCCCAGCAGCGCCTTGTTGCTCAGCGTGGTGTCGCGCTTGCCATTGCGCCGCAGCAGCTCGTCGCGCGGCTGTTCCAGGTACACGATCTGGACCTCGGCGCCGTAGGCGTAGCACAGGTCCAGCGCCTTGGAGCGCATCTGCCGGCTCAGGTGCGTGGCGTTCCACACGAAGGGCCGGGCCTCGCGCAGCAGCGCCTTCGCCATGTCCGTCGCGTGATGCGCCGCCTTGCCGTCGTTCTCGCCGTGCTTCAGGCCCAGCGCCTCGCGCGCGTCGTCATAGGACACCACGGGCAGGCCCTGGCGCTGCTCGCGCACCCAGGAGTCCTTGCCCGATGCCGGCAGGCCGCACATCAGCGTCACCTTCGAGCCGGGCGTCTGGAACAGCGGATAGTCCGGATGCACGTCGGCGCCACGGAAATAGCTCAACCGCGTATGCGCGTCGGCGAAGGCCTTGGGCGCGCCGTAGCAGCCCTCTTCCCGCGCCAGCTCGCGGAACAGCTCGATGCTGTCCAGCACGCGCGCCTGGTCGGCGCAGATGCGGCCACGCATGTCGGCCTCGGCCAGCGCCGCCAGCAGGCGGATGTCCAGCTGCCACGACAGCTCGTGCACCGTCCAGGCCGGCGACACCGGACGGCGCGCGTCCTCCAGGCAGTAGAACGGCACCTGATGCACCGCGATCAGCCGGCACACGGCCTCGCGCAAGGCGAAGGGCGCGCCGGCCTCCCACAGCAGGATGCGCGCGTCGACCGCGCCCTTGCGCGAATGGCCGGGCTGGCCGATGCGGCCCGTCACCGGATCCACCACCGTGGTGCGATGCTTGGCCACGTCGTGCAGCAGCGCGGCGAAGAACAGCACGCCGCGCTCTTGCGGCGTGGCGGCCAGATAGTCGGCCGATTGCAGCAAGGCGTCGACCACCATGCAGGTATGCGTCCACACATCGCCCTCGCCGTGATAGCGCGGCTCCTGCGGCGTGGTCTTGGCCTGTTCCAGCACGGGGAAGGCTTCCAGGCAGCGCGCGTGGTCCGGCGCCTGGCCGGGGGCAGGCACGAGCGCCTGCATTTGATTCCAATTCATGTCGGTTCTCCCGATTCGTTTATTTTGCCCGCCCGCCGCGCTCACTTGCGCGGTCTGGCGATGGCGTCCAGCGCGTCCAGCCCGAGCGTCGTGCGCAGTCCCAGCGATTCCCAGGTCACGCAGGGACGCTCGGCGTAGATGTCCACGCCCGGCGCCAGCCCGTTCGGCACGATGGGACGACTCGCATGATGCGAGCCGCTGTCCAGGATGGTCTGCACGAAGTCGCGGCGCACGAACTTGTAGCGGGCCAGCACCTGGCGATCGTCCTCGATCTTGAGGTACAGCCCCTCCGACAGGTCCGCGCCGTCGGTCTGGCGCCAGCACAGGTCCCAGTCCAGCCCTTCGCGCGCCACGGCTTGCCGAAGGCTGTCCTTCCAGCCCGCGCTCTTGCCCAGCGACCACCGCAGCAAGGCGCGCAGCTGCGCGGGCCGCGCCGGCATCGGGCCGGCGTACAGCACCGGCACCGACAGCACGGGCGAACCGCCCAGCAGCGCGTGGCGGCGCGGCGTCGACAGGAACACGCCCTCGCGCCGGTCATAGACGTCGAACTCGTGGAAATGGTGCGGCAGGCAGTCGTAGAACACCGAATGCTTGCTGTACGTCCACTCGCCATACATGACGTAGCGGTCTTCGAGCGCGTGCAGCAGCCGCGCCTCGTGCGCGGCGGCCCATTGCTTGAACAGGTTGAACTGCCGTTCGCGGCCGCCGCCTGTCAGGTAGTGGCCGCGAGACTGCAGCAGCAGGTCGGCCGCGCCGCTGAACGACAGGCCGGTGTTGGCGCCGTCGAGCTTTTCCTCGATGACGACGTGGCGGCCGGCCAGCGAGACCAGCGGCGCCTGGTCGGCGGCGCTGTCGCCGGGCTGCAGCCGCGAGCCTTCGAGATGCGGCGTGCGCGGGTACTTCAGGATGGAATGGATATCGTCGTGATGCATGATTCGTCGCCCGCCGCGTTATTGGCGCGCAAGGGCCTGGGACCAGGAATGGGCCGACGAACGATGCGGGCGCGTGTCAGGTCGCTGTCCCGCCTGAAAGCAGGAGGAAACAGAGTCGCGAGGAAAAGGAGGCGGATGTCGGGTTCCGCGCGCAGCCTCATGGCAGGCTGGGGGAACGCAGGCAGTGCCGCAGCCCATGCAGGCGCAGACCGCGCCGGATCGAGCTGCTTGCGGCAGTCGTCGGCGATTAGCGGATGACGAAAGTGCGGGACACGTGTGGCTCCAGGGAAAACACGCTTGATGGAGAGAGCGCGAATTCTAGCGCGCGCTCATGAACGCGGGCAACACGTCGGACACGAAACGTCGCGCATTGCCAACGCATGCGCGTCATGGCGCGTCTGGAATAATGATGGCCGGCCGGCGGCCCGCTCGCGCCGCGCGCCCTTTCCTTCGCGTTGTTTTCCCAGGAGTCCCCATGCTCAGTCACTACCCCCGGTATCGCGCCGTTGCCGCGCAAGGTCTCGCGCACAAGCTGGGCGGCCTGCCCTGGGGCCTGCCCGTCGCGCGCTGGCCGGTGTGCGCGGAATGCGGCCGGCCCATGAGCCATCTGCTGCAGGCGCCCGGGCCGGCGGCGGACGAGGCCTCGCCCGCGCTGCCCTTGCGCGCCGACGAAGTGCTGTACGCGTTCAAGTGCGAGTGGGACAGCATCTGCAGCTTCTGGGAAGAGGACGGCGGCGCCAACGCGGTCTTCACCGTGCCGCGCGCGGAACTGGCAGACGGTCCGACCGCGCCGCCCGCGCATGCCGAGGACGGCGCGCCCGAAATCCTGCCGGAACTCGTCGTGGCCGACTGGCGCATCGCGGACGATGGCGCGCCCGCCGAGCTGGAGTCCGCGTTCTACGACTACGGCTTGCACGACGGCCTGCCGGACGAGATCGCGCACCCGCATGACTGGGCCTCGGAATGGCGCACGAAGTTCGGCGGCGTGCCGTACTGGACCGCCAACGGCGCGCAGGGCGTGCCCGCCGGAAGGCTGCTGCTGCAGATCGACAACTGGGTGCAGCTGGAAGACGGCGGCGGCGCGGAAGTGGCGAACTTCTGCTCGGATGGCACGGCGTACATCTTCGTCGACCGCGCGCAGGAACCGGCGGTCTACACGATGATCATCAACCGCTGACCGGCAAGTGACGGCGCGCTTGAAACCCTAGCGCGCGCCCCATTGCTGCGACGCATGCGCCAGCACCAGCTCGGTGGTGCGGCGCAGATGCCCGGCCAGCAGGTCCGAGGCGCGGGCCGCGTCGCGCGCCAGCGTGGCATCCAGCAGCTCGCGGTGTTCCCGCGCCACGTCGCGGCCGGGCTCCGGCGCGGCCCCGGCTGCGCCCGCCACCGACAGATGCCGGTAGCGCGCCGTCTGGTCGCGCAGCAGTTCGGCGATGGCGATCAGTGAATTCGAGCCGCTGCCGCTGATCAGCGCGGAATGGAAGGCCGCATGCGCCTGTTCCCATTCCGGGTTCAGGCCCGCGCCGTCCGGCAGCCGCATCGCCACCCGGCCCAGCCGGTAATGCGCGCCGGCCAGGCGCTCTTCCCAGTCCAGTCCACCCTGCGCGATGGCGCGGCGCAGCGCCTCGCACTCCACATGGATGCGCGTGTCGGTGATGTCGATGAGCTCGGCCGCCGATACGTCGGCCACGCGAAAACCGCGCTGGTCCTCGGCCACGACGAAACCGCTGGTGGCCAGCCGCGACAGCGCTTCGCGCAAGGGGATCGCCCCGCTGTCGTAGCGCTCGCATAATTCCTTGATGCGCAGCCGCCCGCCCGGCGGCAGATGCCCCGAGATGATGTCGGCGCGGATGTCGTTCGCCAGCGCGGACGCGGCGGTGCGGAAGGAAGGCGGGGCGGAAAGCATGCGTGACGATAGCCGTGCCAGCTATGAAATTCAATCTGTGCAGGGAAAACCAGAATATATATATTTTTAACGAATACATATTATTTTGGCTACCCCGCAGACCCTGGAGATCCCGTGAAACTGGCTACCGTCCAAATCGATGGCGCGCCCTGCGCCGCCGCCCTGCAACAAGACCGCCTGGCCCTGCTGGCCGCCCCCGGGACCGACCTGGGTGCGCTGCTGCGCCAGGGGCTCGGACTGGCCGACTTCCAGCGCCTGGCCGCCAGCGCCACGGTCCACGTCGATCCGAACCAGGCCGTATTCCTGTCGCCGTCGATCGAGCCGCCCAAGATCCTGTGCGTGGGCCTGAACTACGCCGACCACACCAAGGAAAGCCCGTACGAACAGCCCGACTACCCGACGCTGTTCCTGCGCGTGGCGACCAGCCTGGGCGCCCACAACGCCATCGTCCACCGCCCCGCCGTCAGCGACTCGCTGGACTTCGAGGGCGAGATGGTGGTGGTGCTGGGCAAGGGCGGACGCGACATTCCCAAGGACCGCGCGCTGGAACACGTGTTCGGCTACGCGGCCGGCAACGAGATCTCGGTGCGCGAGTACCAGTTCAAGTCGCCGCAATGGACGGTCGGCAAGAACTTCGACGGCACCGGCACCTGGGGCCCCTACGTGGTCACGGCCGACGAGCTGCCGCCGGGCGGGCGCGGGCTGCGCCTGGAGACCCGGCTGAACGGCGCCACCGTGCAGTCGGCCAGCACCACGGACATGCTGTTCGACGTGGCTACCGTGATCTCCACCGTCAGCCAGGCCATCACGCTGCAGGCCGGCGACATCATCTTCTCCGGTACGCCAGCCGGCGTGGGCTTCGGCCGCACGCCCAAGCTCTACATGAAGGCCGGCGACACGGTCGAGGTCGAGATCGAGCGCATCGGCCTGCTGCGCAATCACATCCTGGACCAGCCGAAGGCCGGCTGAGCGATCCTGCAAGCGCCGGGCCGGTTGCCGGCCTGGGCGCAGAATAGCGATGCAGGCGCCTGTCTGGCGCCGGCCCGCAATGGAGACAGCATGACTTCTGGCGCGTCTATCCTGACCACACCGCTGCTTGCCGTGCATTCGGTGGACGAGTTCGTGTTCAGCGTCCCCGACCTGGAAGCCGCGCGGCATTTCTACCTGAGCTTCGGCCTGGACGTGCGCGACGAGGACAGCGGCCTGGCGCTGTACGCCTTCGGCCATCCTCAGCGCTGGGGCCGCATCCGGCAGGCGGCGGGACGCAAGCGGCTATTGTGGATCAGCCTGGGCATCCACGCCGGGGACGCGCCGCGCTTCGCCGAACGCCTGGAGCAGTTGGGCATCGCGCGCATCGCCGCGCCCGCCGGCGCGGACGAAGGCGGCATCTGGATCGCCGGTCCCGACGGCCTGCCGCTACAGCTGCGCGCCGCGCCCAAGTCCTCGCCCTGCGCGCCGGCGCCGCAGACGCCGCCGCAGCCCTGCGCCAATGCCGGCCGCGCCCCCGCCCGCAGCCGCGCGCCGCGCGTGCGGCCGCTGTACCTGTCGCACATCCTGCTGTTCAGCGCCGACGTGCCGCGGGCCACGCGCTTCTATGTGGACGTGCTCGGCCTGCGCGTGTCGGACACGTCGGGCGACGTGATCGCCTTCCTGCACGGCCCGCATGGCAGCGACCATCACCTGATCGCGCTGGCGAAGTCCAGCGGCCTCGGCCTGCACCACACCAGCTGGTGCGTGGCCTCGCTGGACGACGTAGGCCTGGGCATGGAACAGATGAGCGCGGCGGGCCATGGCGAGGGCTGGGGCGTCGGCCGCCACGTGCTGGGCTCCAACTACTTCCGCTATGTGCGCGACCCCTGGGGCAGCTACGCCGAGTATTCCTACGACATCGATTTCGTCGCGGCCGGCGCGCGATGGCCCGCGGCCGACCATCCGCCCGAGGACGCGCTGTACGTCTGGGGGCCGGCCCTGCCCCCGGACTTCATCACGAACCACGAACAGGATGGCTGAGCGGCGGGCGTTCTAGGCCGACAGGCAACGGCGCTGGCGGGAACCCGCGCCCGCCCGCAGCGCCTGCGGCGCCCCCAGCGTCTGGCGCGCGCGCCGCACCTCGCCCATGACGCTGTCCACGGTGATGCCGTAGCGCAGCGCCACTTCGCGCGGCGACAGGTCTTCCACGCTGCGGGCCAGCAGGATGGCCTGGCGGCGGCTGGGCAGCGCCTGCAGCGCCCGCATGCAGGACAGCAGCTCCGAGCGCGCCTCGGCCACCTCCGCCGGACCCGGCGCGTCATCGGCCAGCAGGCCGGCGTCATCGCCGTCCTGGCCGACTTCGCGCCAGCCCTGGCGCAGGCCGTCCACGGCCAGGTTGCAGGCCATGCGGAACACGTAGGCGCCGGGATTGCGCACCTCGGCCGCCTGGCTGGTGGCCAGGCGCAGCCAGACATCGTGCAGGCTGTCGCCGGCCAGATCCTCGCTGCCCAGGTAGGCCACCAGCCGGCAACGCAGGTCGTCGTAGTGGCTGGCGATGAAATGCTGCAGCGCCGTCGGCTCGCCCGCGCCGGCGGCGCCCGCCCGGATTTCCGCCGGGCGGGCCTCGGTGATGGCGGCCATGGTCACGGCTGCCAGTTGCGCCGCTCGGCCGGCGTCAGCGCGGCCTGCTGCACCGGCGTCAGCTGGCCGTCGCCGACCATCTGGAACACGCTGTCGGCCCGATAGATCGGCGCCTGCTTGCCGGCGTCGACGCTGGGGCTGGCCGGCGCGCGGCTGGCCGGCAGCTGCTCGTCGCCATAGCCCAGGATCTGCACCGAGATGATCGACGGCAGATTCTGGCGCGAGGCGGCGCGATCGCGCTGCATCACGTCCTGCGCCGCCGCCGTGGCCGTGGAGGCCGCCGCGCTGGCGCTGGACAGGGCGCCGGTGTTGACCGAGGCCGTCACCGGGATGCCCTTGCTCTCGCCCTGCACCTGGATGTTGGCCGCGTTCACCACGTGCAGCGCCGCGATGTTGACGTTGCCCGACACCCGGATGCCGGCCTCGCCGGCATCGATGGTGCCCAGCGGCGCGATCAGGTCCACATCGCCCGCCGGCACCTCGGGAATCGGCGCCAGCGTGCCGATGCCGGCGCCGGTGGACGGCACGGTGGGCGACAGCGTCACGTTGCCGAAGGCGTCGTAGACGCGGCGCGGCGGCGTGTACAGCACCGTGGTCTTGGCGCCGCGCCCGGCGTTGATGTCGCCGTTCGCCGACCAGGCCTGGATGTGGCCGCCGAAGGTGGTCATGATGCGGCTCTGGCCCAGCAGCACGCTGCCCTGCGAATAGAGCTGGATGTTGCCCTGGCCCTGCGTCACCACGCCGGCGCTGGCCGGCGGGGCCACGCCTTCCACGCCCAGCACCTGCTGGCCACCCGGCGTCATCAGCTGGATGTTGCCGCCGAAACTGCTGCGCAGTCCCGCGCCGCCGTACATCGTGAAGCTGCCCTCGTAGCGGATCGGACCGCCGGCGGCATCGCTCTCGGGGAACAGCGCCGCGATGGCGCGGCGTCCGCGCAGGTAGCTGCCGAAGCGCGGGCCGCCTTCCTCGTTGTACTCGCGGCCGCCTTCCTTCAGCTCGGCGAAGAACAGCTGGCGCGCGTAGATGCCGCGCTCCGCCGGCGCCAGCGCCGCGAAGGCCGCCGCCGCGCCGTCCTGGCCGCCCTCGTAGCCGTGCTGCTTGCGCAGCCAGTTCACCAGGTGCAGTTCGCTTTCCTGGCGATAGTCCTGCGACAGATCACGGCGCTTGCGCGAGGTGTCGGCGGCCGCCTGGGCGTCCACCTTCGCCTGCTGCCGCGCCAGCTCGCCCTGCGCGCCCTGCTCGTCGCCCTGATAGCCGAAGTGCAGGCGCAGCCAGTCCGCCAGCTTCATTTCGCCGCCGTAGGTCCGCACCACGCGATCCGGATTGGCGCCCAGCGTTTCGCCGGCGGCCAGCGCGCGGGTCGGATCCAGATAGCGCGCCAGCAGGCCCGCGTAGTCCGGTCCCGCCGCGCCCACGCCGGCCAGCACGGCAATGTCCGCGCCGAGCCGGTTGTCGCCGCGCACGATGGCGCCCAGGCTGCGCACGCTGGCCGCGTCGTCCTGACGCACCTGGCGCGCCGCCTGCATCAGCAGCGTGCCGGGGCCCGCCACCTGCGCATTGGCGTAGATGATGTCGCGGCCGGCCTCGATCAGCGACAGGTCGCGCGCATTGTTGTGCAGCGCGGTGACATTCAGGCGCATGATGTCGCGGCCCGCCCGCACCGATACCGGCACGGCGGCCTCGTACCAGGTGTCCGTGCTGCGGCTGGTCCCGCTCATGTCGACCACCGCGCCGCTCTTCAGGCCGAGGATGTCGCCCGTGACCGCGTAGAACCTGGCGACGGTGTCATCGCCCGCGTGCAGCGCGCGGTTCGTGGGCGAAGCCGGCCCGAAGACGAACAGCGGCTTGTTGTACCCCAGCGACCCAGGCTGCACGCCATCCTTGCTGGTATTGGTCAGGATGGGATTGCCGTTCGAGACCTCGAAGGCGCTGAAGGCCGGACGCCAGGGCGTGGGCAGCGGCGCATCGGCCGCCGACATCGACACGGCATGGGCGCCACTGGCCAGGATGGAGCGGCCCGCCAGCATCTCGAGCCGGCCGCCCGCGGACGGCGCCAGCAGCAGCACCGGGTTGTCGTAGCCCGCGGCATTGTCGGCCAGCACGATGTTGCCGTCGGCCGCCACGGCGCGCACGATGGACGGATACACGAAATAGCGGCGGCCGTCCGCCGACACCCGCGTGACATCGGAGGACAACTCTTCTCCCAGGAACCGGCTGTTGCTGACGGTCATCGGGGTGAGGTTGCCGCCGGCCGAGAACAGATTGATCGCGGTGGACGGCGTCCACAGCGTGAACCAGCCGTTGCCGCCGCCGACGACCGGATCCGCCGCGCCGATCATCTGGTAGGGACTGGAATTGACCTGCGTGACGCGGCCAGGGTCGCTGACGCCGCCCAGCACCAGGTCGGCGCGCGTATCGATCCAGGCCACGGCGTCGCCCAGCACCAGGCGCGGCCCGCCCATGACCCGGCCCCCGGCCACGGCATAGGGATCCGGAGCGCGCAATCCCGAGCCGTCGCCGTAGCGCAGGTCCATGCCGCCCATCTGCCCGGCCGACAGGCTGATCCGGCCGCGCAGGTTGCCGAGCACGCCGTTCAGGTCCAGGTTGTCGGAGCCGCCCGTGTGCGACGGCCCGATCGCCTGCAGCTGGGTGGCGCTCAGCGTGGGATTCAGGCTGCCGCCGATACGCAGGTCCAGATCGCCGCCGCCGGTCAGCACCAGGTTGCCATCCAGCAGGCGACCAGTGCTGGCGACCACCGCGGTCAGCCCTTGCGAGCGCGCCGCCATGCCGTTGACATAGAGCGCCGCGTCGCCGCGCGCGTCGCGCACGCCCGCGTCGCGGCCGGCGGCGATGCTGACGTTGCCGCCGCCCAGCGTGCCGAAGCCGGTGAAGCCCACCACCCTCGGTTCCTTGTAGCCGGCGCCGTAGGGGGAATCGACCGTGTAGGCGCCGAAATTGATCCACCAGCTGGGCGCGATATCGGCCACGCCCGGCGTGCCGATGCTGCCCTGGCGCCACAGCCAGGCACCGGTCATCGTGCTGGAATAGCGCGCCAGGCTGGCGGTCCAGTCGACCTCGACGCCGCTGTTGGCCGCGGCTCCCATGGCATCGCCGTATACGTCGCGCGCGGCATCGACCAGCAGGTTGCCGCCGTGGTCGGGATACCAGGCCCGGTAAGACGCCATGGCGGCGTCGTACTTGCCGTCCAGCTGCATCAGGCCCAGCACGCCGGTCTTGCCGTCATAGCCGCGCGCCAGGTTGAAGCGCGCGTCGGCCGCGCCCAGCGAGGTGGGCGTGCCGGCGGTGTACACGCCGTACAGCGAGGCCATGCCCACGTCGCGCCCGGCCAGCAGCGACAGGTCGCCGGCGCCGGTGCGCAGCACGCTGAACAAGGGCGAGCCGAAGACGTACTTGTAGGTGCGGGTGACGATGGTTTCCGAGGTGCCGCCGCCCTCGCAGTGGGCGGCGTTGGCGCAGATGGCGTCCTCGGTCTGGTTGAGCGCGGCGGCCATTTCCTGCACCGTCTTGCCGACCCAGCTGGCGTTGCCCGCCCATTGCTGCGATCCGGCGGCCGTCACCCTGCGCGGTTCCGGTTCGCAATAGGCGCCCCAGGAACACAGCGTTTCCCAGTCCAGCTGCCATTCGTCGGCGATCGGCTTGATCGGCTTGCCAGTCAGCGAGGGATCTCCCATCAGTTCCTCGGCCCCCAGCGGAGTCAGCACCATCACGCCGACAAAGATGGTCTTGGAGGTCTCGGTTCCCCGGCCCGCCAGGCCGTAGTGCGTGTCGGACATCACCAGATCGCCCTTGCTCAGGACGTTGCGCGTGCGCACGTCGGCCGAGCCCAGGTCGGCGCCGGCCACCGCGGTCAGCGTCCAGGCGCTGGCGCCCGCGCCCAGCATGGGCGCCAGCGCCCAGTTGCGGCCCTGCTTGCCGTCCGGCCCCTTGGGCCGCAGGTCCACCGGCTTGCCGCCCAGCAGCACCAGCTTGGTCTGCGACGGGATCAGCGAGCCCTGCGCCAGCGTGATCTGCGCGCTGGCCTTCAAGTCGGCCGGCAGCGGCACGCCCTTGGGCCAGGTGAAGGCGCGCACGGCGGCCTCGCCGCGCAGGACGAAACCGGCGCCCAATTGCGCGCCCGGCGCGAGCTTGAGCTCGCCGGCCAGCACGGTGCCGGCGCGCAGCACGCGGCCGTCGGCGGCCGTGACGTCGCCGGTCAGCACCAGCCCGGCCGGCAGCGACAGGGCCGCGTCCAGCGTCATCGCCACGGGCAGCACGGTGCCGGCGGGCAGCGTGACGGGCGCGACCGGCAGGTCGTAGTTCAGCTTGCTGCCGGTGGGGAACATCGTGCCGGCCTCCAGCTTGCCGCCGCCGATCGGCACCACCAGGTCGCCGCCGAAAGCCGTGATGCCCTGCGAGCCGAGACGGCCCTGGACCAGCTGCCAGCCAGCGTCGTCCGGCGAATCCGGCGGCGGCCCGAAGCCGTCGTTGATGCTGCCGTAGATGTTCAGGTTGCCGCCGGCGCGCAGCACCAGCAC
>NZ_JAGTJY010000670.1:0-318 GCF_018195695.1 Achromobacter sp. Marseille-Q0513
GGATGCCCCAGAACACGGGCGCGATTGAATTGATGCCGATGGCCGCGACGATGAGCGCGGCCATCGACCACCACAGGTGCTGGGCCAGCAGCACCGAGGCCAGCATGCCCGCGGCGCCCAGCACGCAGCATGCGGCGACGAGCATGCGGCGTTCGTCGCGGCGATCGGCCAGGCGCGCGATCAGTATCATTGCCGCCACACTGATCAGGGAGGGAATCGCCGAAAGCAGGCCGATGCTGCCGATCTGCGTCACGCCGGCGGCGCGGATCATCGTTGGCAGCCAGAACACCAGGCCGTAGTTGCCCATGGCGATGCAGA
>NZ_JAGTJY010000671.1:0-317 GCF_018195695.1 Achromobacter sp. Marseille-Q0513
TGATGACTGAGTTAGGTAGGTTGGAAAAGATATGCGAGGGATAGTAGTCAGAGTATATGGGATCAGGGGAGAGGGTAGGTGTGATGTGGTTGCTGTTTTCTGTGAACCGAGGATGCGGGGACGTGTTATGGTTCTTGTGTTGTTTTTTTTGAAAGAAGAAGAAGGAAGAAGAGAGAGGAGGAAGGAGAGGGGGAGAGGAGAGGGGGAGAAGAGAAAGAGGAAGGGAAGAGAGGAGAGGAAGGAGGGAGGGGGGAAGGAAGAGGGGGAAGAGAAGAAAAAAAAAAGGGGAAGAGAATCGCGGCCCCGGTTTCCTGGAC
>NZ_JAGTJY010000672.1:0-315 GCF_018195695.1 Achromobacter sp. Marseille-Q0513
GGGCCAACCCGTGAGCAAAAGGATGCAGTCCAAGGAAGGCCGTGTGTAGATTGCGGAGTAGTTACAGATAAACAGATCGCCGACCACAAAAAGCCACTCGTTGTGGAATATTATGTAGACGGGAAAAATGATGTGGAAAAGCAACGTCGAATAGATGCAGTACAGCCTCATTGCCTAACTTGCTCTGCCGAGCAAGGTGGACAACTTGGCGCGTTTGGTCGAGCTATGAGAAAGTTCTTTGGATTTGAATGATGGCTGATGAAATGCAAAATAAGCAGCGAGATGTGTGTGCACGTTTTGGTGCACCATATGTTG
>NZ_JAGTJY010000673.1:0-315 GCF_018195695.1 Achromobacter sp. Marseille-Q0513
GCGCTGGACTTCCGCGACAACCGGGTGCAGTTCGGCGCATCCATCGTGCGCTCGCAGCTCATCGACGCGCTGCACGTCTATGGCGTGTATTCCGTCACGCCCGTGCAGCCTGCGGCCGACCTCGATCTGGAGAAATGGGAGTGGCCGCGCTGCACCAGCATCAAGGTCACGGTGACGGGAGTGGCGCATGGCTGACTTCGAGAAGCCCTCGCTGTTGCCGCCCGCGCTCGTGGTCGATCTTTCCATGCGGGCGCTAGAAGTGCTGATCGCGCGCTTGGTCGAACTCGACCTGGCTCCCACGCTTGTCTATGACTT
>NZ_JAGTJY010000674.1:0-315 GCF_018195695.1 Achromobacter sp. Marseille-Q0513
GGGCAGCACCGTGGCGCGGTAGTCGTTGGCCGCGCCCGTCGCCAGGTCGAACTGGGAGACCGATTGCAGCAGCTCGGCCGCCAGCCGAGCCTCCAGGTCGCGGTACTGGTCGCGCGCCTTGTATGAGCGCATCGTGGCGGCGTAGACGTTGCCCTGATTGCGATCGAACAGCGGCAGCGGAATGCCCACGCCGAACTGGACCTTGTTGCGTTTCGCCTCGTAGTCGCGGGCCACGCCGGTGCTCAGCGTGATGTCCGGATAGCGCTTGCTTTTCTCGACTTCCAGCTGCGCGGCGCCCAGGTCTACCGCCAGTTT
>NZ_JAGTJY010000675.1:0-314 GCF_018195695.1 Achromobacter sp. Marseille-Q0513
TAGAAGTACAGACCAGTTACTGCGTAGTTTGATTTCGGAGACTGGGGCTTTTCTTCAAGCGACAGTACCTTGCCATCTCCGTCGAATTCCGCGACGCCATAGCGTTCAGGATCGTGTACATGGTAGGCAAAAATGCTGGCGCCGTTGGGACGTTGATTGGCGGCATTCAGCAACAGGTGGAAATCATGTCCGTAGAAAATGTTGTCACCAAGGACCAAGGCCGACAGATCATTGCCTATGAACTGCTCGCCGATGAGAAACGCCTGGGCCAGACCGTCGGGCGATTCCTGCACGGCATACTGAAGGTTGAGGCC
>NZ_JAGTJY010000676.1:0-312 GCF_018195695.1 Achromobacter sp. Marseille-Q0513
TCTACTACGACGTAACTGAAACCGTCACCGAGACGCGCGCGACCGCCAGCGACCCCGGCAGGATCCTGTCGGGCGGCGCGATGACGTTGACCGGAACCGTCACCAACGACAAGAGCCAGATCGCCGCGGGTGGCGCATTGTCGGTCGTCGGACCCGCCATCGACAACATCGGCGCGGCCGGCACGCGCACGGTGGCGCGCGAAGGTTCCATGACCCTGAGCACCGAAGGCAATGGCCGGCGCCGGGAAACGACCGGCCGCTACCAGGAAACCTTGGCCTCCCAGCCCATCGAGGTGCCGGTCGGAACCTCCG
>NZ_JAGTJY010000677.1:0-312 GCF_018195695.1 Achromobacter sp. Marseille-Q0513
GTACCGGTCGTCCGCGATCGCGCCGTCCATCAGTTCGATGAAGCGGGCTACCACGTCATCGATGTAAACCAGCGTGATTGCCGCCGCCGGATCATTGATCTGGATGGGCAGGCCGTGGTTGATGTTGTGGCAGAACGTGGCGACCGCGGAGTTGTAGTTCGGACGAGCCCATTTGCCGAATACGTTCGGCAGTCGGAAGAGATAGACCGGCGAGCCATGCTGTTCGGCCAGCGCCGACAGGGTGCCTTCCGCCTCGCGCTTGCTCAGGCCATAAGGGTTGTCCTGGCGGGCCTGGGTCGCGGAGGGATAGAT
>NZ_JAGTJY010000678.1:0-312 GCF_018195695.1 Achromobacter sp. Marseille-Q0513
GCAGTGGTCAGTTCATTCAAGCTGCCACGGTCAATTATCTACAGAGTCTCGGGGCTGCTGAGATAAAGAGCCTGAGCGGCGTCCTTGGGGGGGATGGGTCCGCTGGGCACGTGGCACTGCATGGAATTTTGGGGTGTGCAGGTGCTGTTGCCCAAAACTCTTCGTGTGGGGCTGGCAGTACTGGCGCAATGTCGAGCGTGCTACTTAATCAGTTGCTTGATAGCCTCAAAGACGATCCAGCCAAGCCTCTGACGTCGCAGGAGAGAGCGGTTGGTACAAGTTCGGTCGGCAGTATTATCACTGGTATTGCGG
>NZ_JAGTJY010000679.1:0-311 GCF_018195695.1 Achromobacter sp. Marseille-Q0513
CTGGAAACTCAGGATGACGCCGACCTTGCCCTCGCGCTTGGCCCGCGGGATATCCTCGGCCGTGCGCACCAGGATGGCCAGGTCCTGGCAGTCGCGGATCAGCGCCTTCATGTCGGCGATATTGGCGACCGTGTCCTGGAATCCTTCCCAGACCGAGACCGTGCAGCTGGCCGCGCTGAGCCCGCCGCGCCGCATGTCCTCGAAGATCGAGCGGTCCCACTTGGCGATGATCAGGCCGTCGATGACGATGTTGCGTTGATGCAGCGCGCTCATGTGCGGTGCGTCTTGGTGTGCTGCGTTCATGTGCGGTG
>NZ_JAGTJY010000067.1:0-27805 GCF_018195695.1 Achromobacter sp. Marseille-Q0513
TCCCCCCCAGGGGGGCGCAGCTGCGGACCGGCGGAGCCGGATCCGCGCTGCCCCGGTTGGGAGAGGATGTGCTTGGTTGGGCGGGCGTCTTGCTTGGCTGCCTTTTGGGGGGGCGCCTATATAGGTAGCAGGTAGCAGGTAGCAGGTAGCAGGTAGCCGGTGGCAGGTGGCAGGTGGCAGGTGGCAGGTGGCAGGCGGCTCAGCCCTTCTCGGCTTCGGAGCGGGTGGCCACCACCTGCAGCTTCAGCTCGCCCAGGGCCTGGAACAGCGCATTGCGGCTGGTTTCGGGCATGTCGCCGAACATGTTCTTGACCCAGGTCTCGTGGGCGCGGGCCATGCGCGAGAAGGCTTTCTTGCCTTGCGGGGTGAGCTTGATCAGCGAGCTGCGGCGGTCGGATTCGACCTTGGTGCGGACCACCAGGCCTTCCTTTTCGAGCTGGTCGGTGATGCCGGTGATATTGCCGTTGGTGACCATCATGTGGCGCGACAGTTCGCCCATCTTCATGCCCTTGGGCGCGCGTTGCAGCTGGGCCATCAGGTCGAAGCGCGGCAGGGTGGTGTCGAAGTCGTTGCGCAGCCGGCTGCGGATCTCGCCTTCGATCAGGTTGCAGCAGGTCAGCATGCGCAGCCACAGGCGCAGCGCGTGGTGGTCGTCGGGCGCGGCGCGGGATTCCAGGTCGGGGGTGTCGGTCATGGCGGAAGAGTTACCGGGAGGGCGGTTGGTCGGCGGGCGTCGGCGCCGCGGGCGCGCGGCCCGGCGCGCGCGTCTTGAGCGGCGGCGCAATGTCGGGTAAGGTCGCGCGGTCAGGGGAGCGGAACAGCGTAGCCATGCGGTAGTTTATTGGTAAAAACCCTAGACTTGTTTTGGCGAATACTTTAAACCTAAACTATGAAGCACGCCAGCCTTCCCCACGTCCCGCGGCGGGGGCGGGTGTCGCAAGCTCCCGCATGACTCCCGTTTGACGGCGGCGCACAGGCGCCGGCAGGCCGGGAAGAAGTCTTTCGAATCGCACCTCCAAAAAGAACATCTCTGCGCGGGCTCGCGCACGGAGCATCCACCATGCGTTTGATCACTTCCCTACTCGCCGCGGCCGCCCTGGTTCCGGCGCTGGCGCAAGCCGATGCCATCAAGGTCGGCATCGCCAACGACATTTCGGGCCCGTTCTCGGCGCTGGGCGCCGAGGCCCGCGACGGCTTCAACCTCGCCATCAAGCAGCTGGGCGGCAAGCTGGGCGGCCAGCCCGCCGAATTCCTGCAGACCGACATGGGCGGCAATCCCGACCAGGCCCGCCAGCTGGTCACGCGCTATCTGCAGCGCGAAAAGGTCGATTTCTTCACCGGCCCGATCGGCTCGAACGTGGCGCTGGCCGTGGGCCCCGCGCTGTTCGCCGCCAAGGTGCCGTACCTGTCCAACAACCCGGGCCCCAGCCAGTTCGCCGGCGCCCAGTGCAATCCCTACTGGTTCGGCACCTCGTACCAGAACGACGCCTTCCACGAGGCCGCCGGCAAGGTCGCGGCCGACAGCGGCTTCAAGAAGATGTTCATCATGGCCCCGGACTATCCGGCGGGCAAGGACGCACTCAACGGTTTCAAGCGCGGCTACAAGACCGCCCGGGGCGACGAGGTCTACACCAAGCTGGGCCAGATCGACTATGCGGCCGAGTTGGCGCAGATCCGCGCGGCCAAGCCGGACGCGGTCTACATCTTCCTGCCCGGCGGCATGGGCATCAATTTCGTCAAGCAGTTCGTGTCGGCGGGCCTGTCGCAAAGCATCAAGCTGATCGGCCCGGGCTTCTCGGCCGACGAGGACGTGATCCAGGCCGTGGGCGAGCCCATGCTGGGCATGGTCAACACGGCGCAGTGGGCGCATGACCTGGACGTGCCGCAGAACAAGGCCTTCGTCGAGGCCTTCCGCAAGGAATACAACGGCCGTTATCCCTCGGTCTACGCGGCCCAGGCCTACGACGTGATCATGGCCATGGACGCGGCGGTCAAGCAGGCCGGCGGCAAGGCCAGCGATCGCGACGCCATCGTGCGCGCGCTGGAAAAGGCCGACTACCCCTCGGTGCGCGGCAGCTTCACCTATGGCAAGAACCACTATCCCATCCAGGCCTATTACCAGCGCGTGATCCAGAAGGACGCGAGCGGCCGCATCACCAACAAGCTGGTGGGCAAGGTCTTCGACAAGTACCAGGACGTCTACGTCGGGGAATGCAAATAGGGCCACCCCCGAAGCGCTGACGCGCTTCCCCCTCCAGGGGGCATGCCTGCGGACCGGCCAAGCCGGATCCGCGGCATCCCGATGGTGGGGCACCCGTTGCGTTGTCGGGCACTTCCTTGAGGTTGGTCTCGTGGCATGCGGTGGGTAGGCGGTATCTGATATTGAATCGACCGTGCGCCAGGCCATGGGCGGCGCGCGGCAGGGGGTAGTGTTCATGACGTTTACGCTGATCGTCGAGCAATTGCTGAACGGTCTGCAGTTTGGGTTGATGTTGTTTCTGATCGCGGCCGGGCTGACCCTGGTGTTCGGCATCATGGACATCATGAATCTGGCTCACGGCTCGCTCTACATGGCCGGCGCCTACGTGGCCGCCGAGACCATGCAACGCACGGGTTCCTTCACCGCCGCCGTCCTGGTGGCGGCCGTCGCCACCGGGCTGGTCGGCGTGGCGCTGGAACTCACGCTGATCCGCCGCCTCGCGCTGCGCGACCACCTGGCACAGGTGCTGGGCACCTACGCCGTCATCCTGATCGCCAACGACCTGGTCAAGATGATCTGGGGCCCGGCGCCGGTCATGCTCAACATGCCGGCGACGCTGTCCGGTCCGGTGCGGCTGCTGCCGGACCTGCTCTATCCCGCCTATCGGCTCATGATCATCGCTTTTGGCGTGGCCGCCGCGCTGGGCCTGTACTGGTTCGTGACGCGCACGCGCGCCGGGGTGCTGGTGCGCGCCGGCGCGTCCAACCGGCAGATGGCCACGCTGATGGGCGTGCGGGTGCCGCTGCTGTTCCTGGGCGTGTTCGCGCTGGGCGCCATGCTGGCCGCCGTGGCCGGCGCGCTGCTCGGTCCGATCACCTCGGTGCAGGTGGGCATGGGCGAGGAGATCCTGATCCTGGTGCTGGTCTGTATCGTCATCGGCGGCATCGGCTCGATCCGGGGCGCCTTTGTCGGCGCCTTGCTGGTGGGCATGGTGGACACGGCGGGCCGGGCCTTCCTGCCCATGCTGCTGCGCCAGGTGTTTTCGCCCGCCGTGGCGTCCAGCGTGGGCCCCACGCTGGCGGCCATCGCCATCTATGTGCTGATGGCGGCGGTGCTGGTGTTCCGGCCTTCGGGCCTGTTTCCGGCGCGGGGGTAAGGCAAGATGCGCAAACAGACTGCCTGGACCCTGGTCCTGCTGGCCCTGCTGGCGGTGTTTCCGCTGGTCGCGCCCGCGCTCGGCCTGGACTTCTACATTTCCTTCGTGCGCCGCGTGCTGATCTACGCGCTGGCCGCCACCAGCCTGAACCTGATCCTGGGCTACGGCGGCATGGTGGCGCTGGGCCACGCGGCCTTCTTCGGCGCAGGCGCCTACGCGGTGGGCATCCTGGCCATGTCGGGCGTGACGTCCGCGCTGGTGTCCTGGCCGGTGGCCGTGGCGCTGGCGGCCGTGCTGGCCTGCGTCACCGGCGCGATCTCGCTGCGCACGCGCGGCGTGTACTTCATCATGATCACGCTGGCCTTCGCGCAGATGCTGTTCTACATCTTCATTTCGCTGCGGCAGTATGGCGGCGAGGACGGGCTGAACCTGCCGGGTCCGTCCACGCTGCCGGGCCTGTCGCTGGGCGACGATGTGTCGTTCTACTACCTGGTGCTGGCGCTGTTCACGCTCCTGACCTGGCTGTTCGGACGGCTGGTGGCCTCGCGCTTCGGCACGGCGCTGCAAGGCATACGCGAGAACGAGTCGCGCATGGAGTCGCTGGGTTATCCGGTCTACCGAATCAAGCTGGCCGCCTTCACCTTGAGCGGCGCCGCGGCCGGACTGGCCGGCGCGCTGCTGGCCAACCACAACCTGTTCATCTCGCCCAGCCTGATGCACTGGACCCAGTCGGCCAACCTGCTGATCATGGTGCTGGTCGGCGGCATTGGCCTGCGCTACGGCGGCGTGGCCGGCGCGGTGGTGATGCTGACGCTGGAAGAAGTCCTGCGCTTGTGGACGGAATACTGGCACCTGCCGCTGGGCGTGCTGCTGCTGGGCGTGGTGTTCGGCGCGCCGCGCGGGCTGGTCGGCCTGCTGGGCCCATGGTTCGCCGGCCGCGCGGCGGCGCAGCCGGGCAAGGAGGGATCGCGATGAACGCCGTCAATTCCGCGGTTCCCGCCCTGGAGGCGCGCGGCCTGGTGCGCCGCTTCGGCGCGCTGGTGGCGACCGACCAGGTATCGCTCCGCCTGGCGCCGGGCGAGATCCATGCCCTGATCGGCCCCAATGGCGCCGGCAAGTCCACCCTGATCCACTTGCTCTCGGGCACGCTGTCGGCCGACGCCGGCACGCTGCTGCTGGGCGGGCGCGACGTCACCGGCATGAACGCCCACCAGCGCGTGGCCGCGGGGCTGTCGCGCTCGTACCAGATCACCAATATCTTCAAGCAGTCCTCGGTGCTGGACAACCTGGTGCTGGCGGTGCAGGCGCACGCGGGCAGCAGCTTCCGCTTCTGGCGCCCGCGCGCGGCCGAGACCGCGCTGTATGAACAGGCGCGCGAGCTGGCGCGCGAATGCGCCATCGACGCCAGCCTGCTGGAGCGTCCCGCCGGCACGCTGCCGCACGGCGAACAACGCAAGGTGGAGTTCGCGCTGGCCCTGGCCGCCCGGCCCGCCGTGCTGCTGCTGGATGAGCCCATGGCCGGCATGGGGCCGGACGAGACGCTCAGGCTGACCGAGCTGATCGAGGCCATGCGCGGCCGCGCCGCCATGCTGCTGGTCGAGCACGACATGCAGGCCGTGTTCCGCCTGGCCGACCGCATTTCCGTGCTGGTGTACGGCCGCGTCATCGCCACCGGCACGCCCGACGAGATCCGCGCGAACGCCGACGTGCGCCAAGCCTATCTGGGTGACGAGGAAACCGCGCCCGCCCGCCAGGAGACTGCCTGATGCTCTCGATCGAATCGGCCAAGAGCGGCTACGGCGCGAGCCAGGTGCTGTTCGGCGTGGACCTGCGCATCGGCGCGGGGCAGGTGGTGACCTTGCTGGGCCGCAATGGCATGGGCAAGACCACGCTGTTGCGCACCCTGTTCGGCCAGCTGCCGCTGCGCGGCGGCGCGATCCGCTTCGCCGGGCAGGACATCAGCGGCTGGAGTCCGGACCGCATCGCGCGCCTGGGCATGGCCATCGTGCCGGAAGGGCGGCAGTGCTTTCCCAACCTGACGGTGCGCGAGCACCTGACGGCCTTTGTCGCGGCGCGCAATCCGGACATCGGCGCGCCCTGGACGCCCGAGCGGGTGTTCGAGCTGTTCCCCCGCCTGGGCGAGCGCGCCCGAAACATGGGCAACCAGCTGTCCGGCGGCGAGCAGCAGATGCTGGCCATCGGCCGGGCGCTGGTCACCAATCCGCGCCTGCTGATCCTGGACGAGGCCACCGAGGGCCTGGCGCCCAAGATCCGCGAGGAAATCTGGAACTGCCTGGCGCGGCTGCGCGAGGCCGGCCAGACCATCCTGGTGATCGACAAGTATGTCGAACGGCTGCTCAGCCTGGCCGACCAGCACGTGATCCTGGAGCGCGGCAAGGTGGTCTGGACCGGCGACTCGCCGGCGCTGGACGCCGATCGCGGCCTGTGGGAACGCTATCTCGGGGTGTAGCGAGAAAGCCGCAATCCCCCTGCGCCGCCGGTTTGAAGATGCGACATAAACGGCAATAAAACTACATATAGTTTGCCGCAAGGAAAAACTTGACGCACAAAACGCTTCAAGGCGTTTACACCCGTTTCCATCGCCTGCGCGGTTCTCTACACTAAGCGCGCCACGCACCAGCTCGGTGCGTGGCCATCACTGCCCACGAGGCGGGTCGAGCGCGCGGCGGCAAGCCCTGCCCGCGGCCGCGGACTCGCGGCCGGGACGGCAGGCCGCGCATGCAAGACACTCCGCGCACGCCGCTACTTATCCAGTTGTCAGGAAGACTACGCATGGCGAAATGGGGTTTGCGCAAGAAATCGCTTATGGCTTTGCTGCTGGCGTGCCTGGTCGCGCTGGCGCCGGCCGCATTGATCGGCTGGCAGCTGCTGGACGGCGTCAGGGATCACTTCGGGCGGGCATTCGCCGACAACTTCACGCAACTGAACCGCCAGCGCATCCTGGCGCCGGTCTCGCGCGAACTGGCCCTGTCGCTGCGGCTGGCCGACAGCGAGGTCACCCGCCGCTGGCTGCGCAATGAGTCCGATCCGGCCGCGCGCGAGCTGTTCTTCCGCGAAGCCGACGGCTACCGCCGCGATCTGCTGGGCCGGGCCTACTTCATCGCCAGCGCCGCCACCGGCAATTACTACTTCAACGACGACCAGCCCCTGTCCGAGGCGCCGCGCTACACGCTGAGCCGCGGCGCCGCCGATGACGGCTGGTTCTACAAGTCGCTGCAGGCGTCCGCGCTCTACAACATCAACGTCAACCCGGACCTGAAGCTCAAGACCACGCGGGTCTGGATCAACGCCCAGGTGCGCGACGGCGACAAGGTGCTGGGCCTGACCGGCGCGGGCCTGGACGTGGGCGGTTTCCTGCGCGACTTCGTCAACAGCGGCCAGGCCGGCGTCACGCCCATCATCGTCGACGAGACGGGGGCGATCCAGGCGCACATGGATCCCACCCTGATCGCCTACAACTCCGGCGCCGGCGGCGCCGATGGCCGTGGCATGGTGTTCACCCTGCTGGACGCCGGCCCGGGGCGCGACGAGTTGCGCTCGGCCATGCACGCGGCGCAGGCCGATCCGCAGTCGGTGCAGTCGGCCTGGGTCGCGGTGGACGGCCGCCGCCAGCTGGTGTCGGTGGCCTACATGCCCGAACTGCACTGGCATGTGCTGACCATGGTGGACCTGGGCGCGGCCCGGGTGCTGGACACGGGCTGGATCTGGCCGGTGGCGGTGGGCCTGGTGCTGCTGTTCGCGGCCATGCTGCTGTGCTTCGGCTACGCCGTCGAGCGGCTGATGCTGCGGCCGCTGCGCCGGCTGCAGCAATCGGCCCGCGCCATCGCCAATGGCAGCTATGACGTCAGCCTGCCGCCGGGCGGGCAGGACGAGATCGGCGATCTCAGCAATGCCTTCGGCGTCATGGCCGACAAGGTGCGCCAGCACACGGCCGAGCTCGAGAGCAAGGTGCGCGAGCGCACCTCGGAGCTGGAAAACGCCAATCGCGCCATGGCCGCCGCGCACAAGAAGATCGGCGACTCCATCGACTACGCCAGCCTGATCCAGCGGGCCATCCTGCCGGACCGCCAGCTGACCCAGTCGCTGGGCGAGCATCACTTCGTGCTGTGGAAGCCGCGCGACGTGGTGGGCGGCGATTTCTACGTGTTCCGCTCCGATGGCGGGAATTGCCTGCTGGGCATCATGGACTGCGCCGGCCACGGCGTGCCGGGCGCGCTGATGACCATGCTGGCGCGCGCCGCCATCGACCTGGCGATCACCGAGGTCGGCCCGTCCGATCCGGCCGCCGTGCTGACCCGCACCGACAGCGCGATCCGCGCCATGCTTGCGGACGCGCAATTGCCGCGGGCGCTGGCGACCAATACCGATGCAGGGCTGGTATATATTGACCGCCAGGCTGGCCTGCTGCGCTACGCGGGCGCGAAGATCAGCCTGTACGCCAGCAATGGCGACGCGTTGCGCGAAGTTCCTGGAGGAAAGCGTGCGTTGGGTGATAAACGCGCGGGCGCCTACGAGAACATCGAGCTGTCGATGGAACCGGGCTGGACCTACACCCTGGCGACCGACGGCTTCCTGGACCAGGCGGGCGGTGAACATGGCTTCGGCTTCGGCAACACGCGCTTCGCCGACATGCTCAAGACCCACGCGCGGCGGCCGTTAACTGAACAGGTCGCCGCGTTCACGCAGGCGCTGGCCGATTATCAGGGCGGCCAGCCGCAGCGCGACGACATCACCTTGCTGTCTTTCCGTTTCGAATAATCGTTATCAGGGCGCCAACTTCCATGAATGCCTCCGATCTGTACGCCTTGGGCGAGCGGTTCAACCAGAACCGGACCCTGTTGTGCTTCAACGGGCCGATCTCCCGCAGCCTGATCGAAGAAATCGGCAACGCACTGAAGAACTACCTGAATGTCGAGCACGCACGGCCGGCGGAGGCCATGGACGTGTTCTCGGTCTATATCGAAATGATCCAGAACATCCGCCAATACGCCGCCCAGAACGGTGACACCGACGCCTGCGCCACGGTGGTCATCGGCCGCCGCGACGAAAGTCGTTACGTGGTGTCGGCCGGCAACCTGGTGCGGATCGAGGACGGCAACGCCCTGGTGGCGCGCGTCCAGGAGCTGGCTGCCCTGGACAAGGCCGCCTACAAGGCCCAACTGCACAAGCCCCGGGCCCAGGGCGTGGCCTCGGGCGCGGGCCTCGGGCTGATCGACATCGCCCGGCGCTCGGGCGCGCCGATGGAGGCCAGCCTGACGCCGGCCGCCGGCGAGGGCACGGCCTTCTTCAGCCTTAGCGCGGTGATCTGAACGCCGCCATGCCCACGGATTCCCAATTGAACAGGCCCCATGCGCCGGACCCAGCCGCCCGCGTCCGCGACGGGGCCCATCGGAGCTATTGATGAAAGACCTGAACATTCCCGGGACCCAGTCCACGCCCGCCATCACCGCGGATCCGGCGCGGGGCCTGCTGACCATGCGCGGCGATTCCTACCCTGAAAACTCGTTCGAGCTGTTCGGCCCGGTGATCGAGTGGGTGGAGTCCTATCTGCTGGGATCGAGCGCGCCGCTCAACCTGGAACTGGAACTGCTCTACCTGAACACCAGCAGCATCAAGTCCATGATGGACATCTTCGACGTGCTGGAATCCGCGCACGGCAAGGGCAGCCAGGTTGGCGTCACCTGGTTCTACGACATGCGCAACGAGCGCGTCGGCGAGCTGGCCGAGGAATTCAAGGAAGACTGCACCTTTCCCTTCTCGGTTATCGGCCGCCAATGAAAGCAGGCAACGCCGACCTGGACCAGCGCATCGCCGAGTTGTTGGCGGATCCCGCCCATGCCGGGCATCCGCTGCGCGAGGCATTGGAGGCGTTGTGGCTCCATACCGCCGAGCAGATGGCGCGGATCGAGCGCGTGACCCAGCTGTCGGATGCCTACCAGACCATGGCGCATGAGCGTGAGATCGGCCTTTGCGACCGTTTCGATCGGCAATTGCGCCGGCTGACCCGCATCGCCCGCATCTCCGACCATTACCAGAGCATGATGCGCGACCTGAATGCCGCGCTCGAGGAAACGTCCAGCCGCGACCCCCTGACCGGCCTGTTGAACCGCCGCGCCCTGATGGAGACGATCAAGCAGGAAGTGCAACGCGTCGCGCGCGGCGGCCAGCCCTTCGTCGTGGGCATGCTGGACGTGGATCATTTCAAGGCGGTCAACGACCGCCATGGCCACGAGGCCGGCGACCGCGCCCTGGTCGAGCTGGCCAGGGTGCTGCGCCACGGCCTGCGCGAGTACGACCTGTGCGGCCGCTGGGGCGGCGAGGAATTCCTGGTGCTGCTGCCCAATACCGGGCCGGAGGCGGCGCAGGTCGTCATGGACAGGCTGGTCGGCGAGGTCCGCGCCATGGTCATCGACGTGGGTGACGAGGCGCTCAGGCTCACGGTCAGCATCGGCATGTCCTGCCATCAGCTGGGAGAGACCTTTTCAGAAACGCTCAGCCGCGCGGACCAGGCCCTGTACCTGGCCAAGCAGGACGGACGCGACCGCGTCGCCTTTGGATATACCCCCGGCGCTGAATGACCCCGGAACTGCTGTATTCCGGTATTGGAGCCTCATATGCTTGATTCTCATCTGGGCGTTCCCGACGTGGATCCAGAAGCGGACGCGTGGCGAACGGGCAGCTACCTGGCATCGATGGATCGGGCGCTGCTGCTGTTCGACTTCGACCCGGCCGGCTCTGTGTTGAGTACGAATGCGAATTTCCTGGCGGCCATGGGCTACGCCAGCGACGAGGCGCTGGCCCTGCGCCACGACATGCTGTGCGACAGCATGGACGAGGGCAAGGGCATCGCCAGCGCCGAACAGATCTGGGCCCGGCTGCGCCGCGGCGAACACTTCTCCGGCACCTGCCGCTACCGCCGCCGCGACGGCGGCGCGCTGTGGATCGAGGCCACCTACCTGCCGCAGATCAATCCGGCCGGCGAGGTCGAGCGCATCTCGGTCGTCTCGCGCAAGTCCATCGCCGACGCCGAACGGCAGGAAGAGGTGCGCCTGCTGCTGCTGGGCATCAACGAGACCGGCAACGCCGTGGCCGTGTCCGGCCCGGACGGCCGCATCGTCTACGTCAACGAAGGCTTTCACCGCATGCTCGGCTTCGGCCGAGCCGACGCGGTCAACCAGGAGCTGGGCGAACTGCTGGCCGGCGGCCGGCCGGATGGCGGCACGCGCGAAGAGCTGGACCGCCGCATCGCCTGCCGCGAGGGCTACCACAAGGACGTGCTGGTCTACGACCGCGCCGGCAAGCCGCTGTGGGTGTCGGTCATGGCCAACTCCGTGTTCGACGAGCGCGGCACGCTGGTCAACGTGGTGGACGTGCTGACCGACATCACCCCGACCAAGGTGCACGAGGTGCTGCAGCGCCGCGTGCTGCAGGCCATGGTCAACGAGGCCTCGGTCACCGAAGTGATGAACATGGTGTGTCGCGAGGTCGAACGCCTGGCGCCCGAGGTGCTGACCACCGTGCTGCGGGTGGACGATGCCGGGCGGCTGCGGCCGCTGGCCGCGCCCAGCCTGCCGCCGGCGTTCAGCGACGCGCTGGACGGCGAGCCCATCGGCCCGCAATGCGGCGCCTGCGGCACCTCCGCCTTCCTGGGCCGGCCGGTCATCGTGCCGGACATCGCCACCGATCCGCTGTGGGACGGCTATCGCCACCTGCCGCTGCCGGACGACATCAAGTCCTGCTGGTCCTCGCCGATCAAGTCCAGCGATGGCCGCGTCATCGGCACCTTCGGCTTCTATTTCCGCGAGCGCCGGCTGCCCGACGACTTCCATCACCGCCTGGTGGATGTCTGCGTCTACCTGTGCGCGCTGGCGCTGGAGCGCGAGGAAGCGCGCGCCCGCATCCGCCAGCTGGCCTTCTACGACGAATTGACCGGGCTGCCCAACCGCAACCTGCTGCTGGCCCAGTCCGAGCAGGCCATCGCCCGCGCCGAGGCCGAGCGCAAGCGCGTGGCGGTGCTGTTCCTGGACCTGGACCGCTTCAAGCAGGTCAACGACACGCTGGGGCACCCCATTGGCGACGCCTTGCTGCGCGAGGTCGCGCTGCGGCTGCGGCGGCTGGCGCGGGCCACCGACATCGTCGGCCGCCTGTCGGGCGACGAGTTCGTCATGCTGCTGCCCGATTTCGAGCATGGCCGGCTGACCGCCGCCGCCGCGCACATCCTGGTGGCGCTGGCACAGCCCTTCGCCGTGGGCGGCATCACGCTGAATCCCTCGGTCAGCATCGGCATCAGCGTCTTCCCGGAAAACGGGCGCGACATGGACACGCTGCTGCGCCATGCCGACATGGCCATGTACCAGGCCAAGACCGCCGGCCGCAACCGCATCTCCTTCTTCAGCGCCGAGATGAACCGCCAGGCGCAGGAACGCCTGGCGCTGGAGGCGGCCCTGCGCGACGCGCTGGAAGGCCGCGCGCTGCGGCTGCACTATCAGCCGCAGGTCGGGCTGAAGAACGGCAGCCTGTACGGCGTCGAGGCGCTGGCCCGCTGGCGCCATCCGACGCTGGGCGAGATCTCGCCGGCGCGCTTCGTGCCGCTGGCCGAGGAATGCGGGCTGATCGGCGACCTGGGCGACTGGGCGCTGCGCGAGGCTTGCTCGCAGCTGGCGACCTGGCGCCACAACGGCCTGCGCGTGCCTTCGGTGTCGGTGAACCTGTCGGCCACCAACTTCCACAACCTGAACCTGCCCCGGATGATCGCGGCGACGCTGGCGGAATTCGGCCTGGCGCCGGGCGATCTGATGCTGGAGATCACCGAGGGCGTGGTGCTGGACGCCACCGCCGGCACGCTGCGTACCATCGCCGAGCTGCATCGCCTGGGCGTGCGCCTGTCCATGGACGATTTCGGCACCGGCTATTCCAGCCTGGGGCACTTGCGCCGGCTGATCGTCGACGAACTGAAGCTGGACCGCAGCTTCGTGCAGGGCCTGGAGAGCGACGACGCGGCGCGGGCGCTGACCAGCGCCGTGATCCGCATCGGCGAGAGCCTGAGCCTGCCCGTGGTGGCCGAGGGGATCGAGAACGAGGAGCAGCGGCGCTTCCTGATCGAGCAGGGCTGCGCGGCGGGGCAGGGCTTCCTGTTCTCGCCGCCCTTGCCGGCCAACGACCTGGAGCAGTGGCTGCGCGGTCGGTTCTAGCGGCAGCTTGAACGCAAGGGCGGGCCTGGTCCCGCCCTTGTGCCGTCCCGGGCAGGCCGCGACCCTCGGCGCGCGCCCTCGCGCCATCCTCCCTGGCTTCCTGCTTGGCTGCTTCACGCAGCAATTCGTCCCCATTTGATATCCCGACTTGTCGCTTCCCCTATTTGCGATAGGTCAATTTCGGGTATATATTTCAAGCCTAAACTATCCAGACCTAAATATCTGCGGCCCCCGCTCCAGCACACCCAGAGCGCCCGTCGCACACCATGGAGTGCATACGGCAATGAAAATAGTCTGCATCGGCGGCGGTCCCGCCGGCCTGTATTTCGGTCTGCTCATGAAGTTGCAGGACCCCGCCAACGAAGTCACGGTGATCGAGCGCAACCGCCCGTACGACACCTTCGGCTGGGGCGTGGTGTTCTCGGACGCGACCATGCAAAACCTGCGCGAGGCCGATCCGGTATCCGCCCAGACCATCGGCGACGCCTTCAACCACTGGGACGACATCGACATCCACTTCAAGGGCCGCAGCCTGCGCAGCGGCGGCCACGGCTTCATCGGCATCGGCCGCAAGAAGCTGCTGAACATCCTGCAGGCGCGCTGCGAGGACGTGGGCGTCAAGCTGGTGTTCGAACAGTTCATCCAGGATGATCAGGCCATCGCCCGCGAGTACGACGCCGACCTGGTGATCGCCTCGGACGGCATCAACAGCCAGATCCGCACCCGCTACGCCGACACCTTCCGCCCCGACATCGACCAGCGCAACTGCCGCTTCGTCTGGCTGGGCACGAAAAAGGTCTTCGACGCCTTCACCTTCGCCTTCGTGCAGACCGAGCACGGCTGGTTCCAGGCGCACGCCTACCGCTACGAAGACGGCATGTCCACCTTCATCGTGGAAACGCCCGAGGAAACCTGGCAGGCCGCCGGCATCGAACAAATGAGCCAGGAAGAGGGCATCGCCTATTGCGAAAAGCTGTTCGCGCCCTGGCTGGACGGCAATCCGCTGGTGAGCAACGCCTCGCACCTGCGCGGCTCGGCCATCTGGATCCGCTTCCCGCGCGTCATCTGCAATACCTGGGTCCACTGGAACACGCTGGACACCGCCCGTGGCGAACGCCGCGTGCCGGTGGTGCTGATGGGCGACGCCGCCCACACCGCCCACTTCTCCATCGGCTCGGGCACCAAGCTGGCGCTGGAGGATTCCATCGAGCTGGCGCGTTGCCTGAGCGGCGCCGAAGGCAGCGTGGAACACGGCTTGAAGCACTACGAGGAAGTGCGCAGCGTGGAAGTGCTGAAGATCCAGAACGCCGCCCGCAACTCCACCGAATGGTTCGAGAACGTCAAGCGCTACGCCGGCCTGGAGCCTGAACAGTTCGCCTATTCGCTGCTGACCCGCTCGCAGCGCATCTCGCACGAGAACCTGCGGCTGCGCGATCCGGCATGGCTGGAAGGCTTCGAGCGCTGGATCGCCGAGCGCGCCGGCGCGCCGGCCCCGGCCGGCCAGCGTCCGGCCATGCCCATGCTCACGCCCTACCAGGCGCGCGGCGTGCGGCTCAAGAACCGCATCATGGTCTCGCCCATGGCCATGTATTCCTGCCAGGACGGCGTGCCGGGCGACTTCCACCTGGTGCACCTGGGCGGCCGCGCCATGGGCGGCGCCGGCCTGGTGATGGTGGAGATGACCTGCGTCTCGCCCGATGCGCGCATCACCCCGGGATGCCCCGGCCTGTGGAATGACGATCAGGCGCGCGCCTTCACGCGCATCGTGGACTTCGTGCACGGCAACAGCGACGCCCGCATCGGCGTGCAGATCGGCCACGCCGGGCGCAAGGGCTCGACCCAGCTGGGCTGGCAGAAGATCGACCATCCGCTGGCCGAAGGCAACTGGCCGTTGCTGTCGGCCTCGGCGCTGCCCTATATCGAGGGCGTGTCGCAGACGCCGCGCGCCATGACGCGCGCCGACATGGACCAGGTGCGCGACAACTTCGTGGCCGCCACCAAGCGGGCCGTGGCCGCCGGTTTCGACTGGCTGGAGCTGCACTGCGCCCACGGCTACCTGCTGTCCAGCTTCATCTCGCCCCTGACCAACCAGCGCGACGACGAATACGGCGGCAGCCTGGAGAACCGGCTGCGCTACCCACTGGAAGTGTTCCACGCGGTGCGCGCCGCCTGGCCCGAGGACAAGCCCATGTCGGTGCGGATCTCGGCGCACGACTGGGTCGAGGGCGGCATCACCCCCGACGACGCGGTCGAGATCGCGCGCCGCTTCAAGGCCGCCGGCGCGGACATGATCGACTGCTCGTCCGGCCAGGTCAGCAAGGCCGAGAAGCCCGTCTACGGCCGCATGTTCCAGACGCCCTTCGCCGACCGCGTGCGCAACGAGGCCGGCATTCCCACCATCGCCGTGGGCGCGATCTTCGAGGCCGACCACGCCAACGCCATCATCGCGTCCGGCCGCGCCGACCTGTGCGCGCTGGCTCGTCCGCACCTGGCCGACGCGTCCTGGACGCTGCGCGAAGCCGCCCGCGTGGGCTATCGTGACGTGACCTGGCCCAGCCAATATTTCGCCGGCAAGCGCCAGCTGGAAACCAACTTCGAGCGCGCCGCCGCCATGGCGCAACTGGACGTCAAATGAGTGAACTTGCATTGCCCCTGGCGGGCCGCCATGCGCTGGTGACGGGCGGCGCCCGCGGCATCGGCTTGGCCTGCGCCCGCGCGCTGCTGGCGCGCGGCGCCCGCGTCACGCTGCTGGGCCGCGACGGCGCGGCGCTGGACAGCGCCGTCGGGGGGCTGGCGAGCCTGGGCCAGGCCCAGGCCGTCAGCGCCGACATCGCCGACGAAGCCTCGGTGCGGCAGGCCTTCGCGCAGGCCGAGGCCGCCTTCGGCCCGGTGCACATCCTGGTGAACAACGCCGGCCAGGCGGTCAGCCAGAAGTTCGAGCGCACCGATGCCGCGCTGTGGCAGAACATGCTGGCGGTCAACCTGACCGGCACCTTCCACTGCGTCCAGGCGGCGCTGCCGGGCATGCTGGCGGCGGGTTGGGGCCGGGTGATCAACGTCGCCAGCACCGCCGGCCTGATCGGCTATGCCTATGTCAGCGCCTACTGCGCCGCCAAGCACGGCGTGATCGGCCTGACGCGCTCGCTGGCGCTGGAAACCGCGCGGAAGGGCGTGACCGTGAACGCGGTCTGCCCCGGCTACACCGAGACCGACATCGTGCGCGGCGCCGTCGCCAACATCGTCGACAAGACCGGCATGACGCCGGACGCCGCCCGCGCCAAGCTGGCCGAGCGCAACCCGCAGGGCCGCCTGGTGCAGCCCGAGGAAGTGGCCGAGACGGTCGCCTGGCTGGCCCTGCCGGCCAGCGCCTCGATCAACGGCCAGGCCATCGCCGTGGACGGCGGCGAAGTGATGACCGGCTGAGCCGGCGCCCACCCCTTGCATACAGAAACGGAGACACCATGAGCACGCAGACCGAAGAACACACCATGAAGCACCACAAGCGTCCGCTCGCCGGCTACCAGGCGAAGACGTTCCTGTGGCAGGTGTCTGCGGACGGCAAGGTCGCCACCATCACGCTGAACCGGCCCGAGCGCAAGAATCCGCTGACCTTCGATTCCTACGCCGAGCTGCGCGACCTGTTCCGCGCGCTGGTCTACGCCACCGACATCAAGGTCGTGGTGGTGACGGGCGCGGGCGGCAATTTCTGCTCTGGCGGCGACGTCCACGAGATCATCGGCCCGCTGACCAGGATGAGCATGCCCGAGCTGCTGGACTTCACCCGCATGACGGGCGATCTGGTCAAGGCCATGCGCGCCTGCCCGCAGCCCATCGTGGCGGCGGTGGACGGCATTTGCGCCGGCGCCGGCGCCATGATCGCGCTGGCCTCGGACATGCGCCTGGGCACGCCGGCCGCGCGCACCGCCTTCCTGTTCACCCGCGTCGGCCTGGCCGGCGCAGACATGGGCGCCTGCACGCTGCTGCCGCGCATGATCGGCCAGGGCCGCGCGTCGGAACTGCTGTACACCGGCCGCGCCATGACGGCTGAAGAGGGCGCCAGCTGGGGCTTCTTCAACGCGCTGCACGATGGCGCCGGGCTGCTCGATGCCGCCCAGGCGCTGGCCGCGCAGCTGGCCGCCGGCCCGACCTTCGCGCACGGCGTGACCAAGAAGCTGCTGCATCAGGAATGGAACATGGGCGTGGACGAGGCCATCGAGGCCGAGGCCGAGGCCCAGGCCATCTGCATGCAGACGCGCGATTTCCATCGCGCCTACGAGGCCTTCGTCGCCAAGCAAAAGCCGATATTCGAAGGAAACTGAAATGCGTGATGCAAGCTGGCTGGACTGGCCCTTTTTCGACGAACGGCACCGCGCCTTGGCGCACGAGGTCGACGCCTGGTGCGAGCGTTCGCTGGGCGAGGTCGATCACCATGACGCGGACGCCGCCTGCCGCAAGCTGGTCAAGGCCATGGGCGAGGCCGGTTGGCTGCGCTACGCGGTCGCCGGCGGTCCCGACGGGAACTGGGGCGGCGCACTGCCCGAGGTCGATTCGCGCTCGGTCTGCATCCTGCGCGAAACGCTCGCGCGCCATGAAGGGCTGGCGGACTTCGCCTTCGCCATGCAGGGCCTGGGCAGCGGCGCGATTTCGCTGATGGGTTCCGATGCGCTGCGCGCGCGCTACCTGCCGCGCGTGGCGCGCGGCGAGGCCATCGCCGCTTTCGCGCTGTCCGAGCCCGAGGCCGGTTCCGACGTGGCCGCGCTGGCCTGCGAAGCCCGGCTGGACGGCGACGCCTATGTGCTCAACGGCGCCAAGACCTGGATCTCCAACGGCGGCATCGCCGATTTCTATTGCGTGTTCGCGCGCACCGGCGAGGCGCCGGGCGCGCGCGGCATCAGCGCCTTTGTCGTGGACGCCGACGCGCCGGGCTTCGAGGTCAGCGAGCGCATCGACCTGATCGCCCCGCATCCGCTGGCCACGATCACCTTCGACAACTGCCGCATCCCCGTCACGCAGCGGCTGGGCGAGCCGGGGCAGGGCTTCAAGCTGGCCATGATGACGCTGGACATCTTCCGCGCCTCGGTGGCGGCGGCGGCGCTGGGCTTCGCCCGCCGCGCGCTGGACGAGGGGCTGGAACGGGCCAAGTCGCGCCGCATGTTCGGCCAGACGCTGGCCGACCTGCAGCTGACGCAGGCGGCGCTGGGCGACATGGCCACCGCCATCGATTCCTCGGCGCTGCTGACCTACCGCGCCGCCTGGATGCGCGACGTGCAGAAGCAGCGCACCACGCGCGAGGCCGCGATGGCCAAGATGACCGCCACCGAATCGGCCCAGGCCGTGATCGACCGCGCGTTGCAGATGTTCGGCGGCGCGGGCGTGGTTTCCGGCATGCCGGTGGAAAAGCTGTACCGCGAGATCCGGGCGCTGCGCATCTACGAGGGCGCCACCGAAGTCCAGAAGTTGATCATTGCCCGTGAACTACTGAAATCCTGACGGACGCCGCAGAGCATCCGCGGGATCAGGCCACGCCACCAAACCACACAGCACAGCACAGACGGCAAGGGGTTTTCATGGAAACATCCGCCCACATCGACACTTTCGCCCGGGACAACCTGCCCCCGGGCGAGCTATGGCCTGAATTCCTGCTCGACGGCCCCGACGTGGCCTATCCCAAGCGCATGAACTGCGCGGTGGAACTGGTGGACGCCATGGTCGAACGCGGCCACGGCGAGCGCGTGGCGCTGCGCTGGTCCCGGGACGGCAAGCCGGCGGCCATGACCTACGGCGAGCTGGCGGCGCTGACCAACCGCATCGCCCATGTGCTGGTCGAGGACATGAAGCTGGTGCCGGGCAACCGGCTGCTGCTGCGCGGCCCGAACAATCCCATGATGGCCGCCGCGTGGCTGGCCGCCATCAAGGCCGGGCTGGTCACCGTGCCCACCATGCCGCTGCTGCGCGCCAAGGAACTCAAGCAGATCATCGACAAGGCGCAGATCCAGGCGGCGTTGTGCGACGTGCGCCTGAAGGACGAGGCCGAGTTTTGCCTGCAGAAGGACCACGAGCACCATTGCGCCGGCCTGCGGCAGGTCGTGTATTTCAATGACCAGGGTCCGGCCTCGCTGGACGCGCTGGCCGCGACCAAGGCCGACGATTTCCAGGCTTGCGACACCTCGGCTGACGATGTCTGCCTGATCGCCT
Source organism: Achromobacter sp. Marseille-Q0513 (assembly GCF_018195695.1). NCBI lineage: Bacteria > Pseudomonadati > Pseudomonadota > Betaproteobacteria > Burkholderiales > Alcaligenaceae > Achromobacter > Achromobacter sp. Marseille-Q0513. The sequence continues at coordinate 18,764 of NZ_JAGTJY010000067.1, forward strand.
TCACCAGCGGCACCACCGGCGCGCCCAAGGGCTGCATGCACTTCCATCGCGATGTGCTGGCCATGTGCGACCTGTTCCCCAAGCACGTGATCAAGCCGGGACCGGACGATGTGTTCTGCGGCACGCCGCCGCTGGCCTTCACCTTCGGCCTGGGCGGACTGCTGTGCTTCCCGCTGCGCGTGGGCGCCAGCACGGTGCTGGCCGAGAAGCTGTCGCCCGACAGCCTGCTGCAGCTGATCCAGGATTTCCGCGCCACCATCGTGTTCACCGCGCCCACCTTCTACCGCCAGATGGCGGCGCTGGCCGGCAAGTACGACCTGTCCTCGCTCAAGAAGAGCGTGTCGGCGGGCGAGGCCTTGCCCGATGCCACCCGCCAGCTGTGGAAGCAGGCCAGCGGCCTGGAGATGATCGACGGCATCGGCGGCACCGAGATGATCCACGTGTTCGTGTCCAGCCCGCCGGACGAGGTGCGCCGCGGCGCTATCGGCCGCGTGGTGCCTGGCTACATCGCGCAGATCGTGGACGACGACATGAATCCGCTGCCCAACGGCACCGCCGGCCGGCTGGCCATCAAGGGTCCCACGGGCTGCCGATACCTGGCCGACGAGCGCCAGCGGCGCTTCGTGCAGGCCGGCTGGAACCTGCCGGGCGACACCTTCGTGCAGGATGACGACGGCTATCTCTTCTACCAGGCGCGCAACGACGACATGATCGTGTCGGCGGGCTACAACATCGCCGGTCCCGAGGTCGAGGACGCGCTGCTGCGCCATCCGGCCGTGGCCGAGTGCGGTGTGGTCGGCGCGCCCTGCGACGAGCGCGGCCAGGTGGTCAAGGCCTTCGTGGTGCTCAAGCCGGGCTTCGAGCCGGGCGATGCGCTGGTGGCCGAACTGCAGGCCTTCGTCAAGGCCAATATCGCGCCCTACAAGTACCCGCGCGCCATTGAGTTCGTGGATGCGCTGCCGCGCACCGAGACCGGCAAGCTGCAGCGCTTCGCGCTGCGCAAGATGGCCTGAGCGGCGACAAGGCAAGCAGGAGCCAACATGGGAAATCCGTTCGTCAGCCAGGTGGAAGTGCGGTTCCGCCATTGCGATCCGGCTGGCATCGTGTTCTATCCGCGCTATTTCGAGATGATCAACGACTTCGTCGAGGAATGGTTCGACAAGGGCATGGGCCTGCCTTTCCATGCGCTGCACGTGGAGCGCCGGATCGGCACGCCCACGGCCTCGGTGCAGTGCGACTTCACCGCGCCCAGCCGCTGGCATGAACGGCTGCGCCAGACGCTGGAGGTGCAGCGCATCGGCGGCGCCTCGTTCAAGGCGCTGGTGCGCTTCGAGGGGCCGGACGGGCAGCTGCGGCTGTCGGCCACCCTGACCATCGTGACCGTGGACTTGCGCAGCATGAAGTCCACGCCCCTGCCCGACGATCTGCGCGAGCGGATGCGGGCCTATCTGGCGCCCGCCGCCTGAGCGCGCGCCAGCCTTTTCCAGAGTGTTTTTTTGATAATAGGATGAGACGTTATGAAGATTCTGCAACCGCCGGATTGGATGGCGCCCCGTGGCTATTCAAATGGAATCCTTGCCGAGATGACGGTGGGCAGCAAGCTGGTGTTCGTGGGCGGCCAGGTCGGCTGGAACGGACAGCAGCAATTCGAGTCGGATGACCTGGCGGACCAGGTGCGCCAGACCCTGGCGAACATCGTCGCCATCCTGGCCGAAGGCGGCGCCAAGCCGGAGCACATCGTGCGCATGACCTGGTACGTCACCGACAAGAACGAATACGTGGCGGCCTACCCGGCCATCGGCAAGCACTACCGCGAACTGATCGGCCGGCATTTCCCGGCCATGACGGCGGTGGAGGTCGCGGACCTGGTCGAGGATCGCGCCAAGGTCGAGATCGAAGTCACGGCCGTCGTGCCGGCCTGATCCTGTTCAACGCGCCGGGCGGCCTGTCGCGCCGGCCTGGCGCTGCAGGCTCCGGTCGTCCGCCGTCCAGTTTCCCGGGCCGGCACCCGGTACGGGATGGCGGGCGCTGGAGCCAGCGCGGGCCGCGTGCCCACGTACCCGCGATCACTGCGCCAGGCGCAAGGTCTGCCTGGGCAGTTCGCCGAATCTTTCCCTGTAGTACTCCGAAACCCTGCCCAGGTGGCCAAAGCCCACCGCCAGCGCCGCCTCGGTGACGTTGGCGCAGGCGCCGTCCAGCAGGCGCTGGCGCGCCGCGTCCAACCGCAGCGCGCGCAGCGCGTTCATGGGCGTGGTGTCGCGGTGTTCCTGGAACAGCCGGGTCAGCGCCGTGTCGCTGGCGCCGGCATGGCGGGCGATGTCCTTGAGCGTCATGGGCGCGGCCAGGTGCGCGCGCATATAGGCCTCGGCCAGCGCCAGGCGGCGTGGCGGTGTGGCCGCCGGTCCGCCGCGCCAAGTGTTGGGCTGGTTGTACAGCAGGTGCAGCACCAGCGTGTCCTCGAGCTGGTCCAGCCAGGCGGCCGGCGGGCGCGGCGCGCCGTCGTCCAGCGTGGGCAGCAGGGGGATCAGGCCGCCCATCATGCTGCGCCAGGCGGCGCCCACGGGATGGTCCAGCCGCAGCGCGGGGCTGAAGTCCAGCGGCCGCAGCGCGGCCTCGCCGAAGGCGCGCTGGCCGATGGCGTCCAGCTTGCCGCGCGGGATCTTCAACAGCAGTTGTTCGCAGCCGGCCTCCCAGTGCAGCCGCAGCGGCCGGTTGGGCGCGATGACCGCGGCACAGGCCGGATCGGCGTCCACCTGGACGCCGCCGCAGTCGATGCGGGCGCGCCCGCGCAGCGGCACCTGCACCAGCATGAAATCCTGCAGCTTGTCGGGTTCGATCTGGACTTCGGCTCCGTAGCGCAAGGTACAGACCGTCAGCGCGCCGAAGCGGCCGCGGTTCAGGCGCGCGTCGACCCGTCCGCCTTTCCAGGTCAGCCGGTGTTCCTTGAGCGTTTCCGAGACGAGCGCACGCGTCTCGTCTTGTTGCGTGGAGCTGAATACGCGCCGCTCGAACAAGGGCGCCAGCTCTAGGGGGGACCAGCCGCGCATGGATGCCTCCGGAACGCGGGACACCCCGCCTGCGCACCCAGAGTAATTTAAAGGTCAAGGATTGGGAATTAAGTGAATCCCGGATAAAGCCGCCGCTTTTCGGATAGAGCGGGGCGGTCGGGCGGCCTACGCTAGCGCAAGAGGCCTGGGATCCCGCGCAGGCGGGCCTGGGTTGGTGCGTGGCGCGGCGGCGCGTAAGCTGGCGATTCCTGGCGAGCGGCATGCGCGGACCGCGGCAGACGGATTCTGCCAGTCTGACGCCGGCGGGGCCGGCGCGACAAAACGGGGTGACTCATGAATCGCAATCTCTGGGGCCGGCGCGCGCTGGCCGTGCTGGTGTGCATGGGAGCGGCGGCGGGCGCCGTGGCGGCGGACAAGGTCAAGGTGGGCATGCTGACCACCTTGTCGGGTCCGGGCGCGGCCCTGGGCAATGAAATCCGCGACGGCTTCAATCTGGCGCTGCAACATACGGGCGGCAAGCTCGGCGGCCTGCCGGCCGAGGTGGTGGTGGCCGACGACCAGCAGAAGGCCGACGCCGGCCGCCAGGCCGTCGAACGCCTGCTCAAGCGCGACAAGGTCGACGTGATGACCGGCATCGTGTTCTCGAACGTGCTGCTGCCGGTGATGCCCGCCATCCTGCAATCGGGCACGATCTACCTCAGCACCAACACCGGCCCCGAGAACTACGCCGGCGCCGGCTGTAATCCGAATTTCTTCGCGGTGGCCTGGCAGAACGAGGACATCCCGGCGGCCATGGGCAAGTACGCGGCCGACCAGGGTTACAAGCGCGTGGCGCTGATCGCGCCCGACTATCCCGGCGGGCGCGAATCGCTCAACGGCTTCAAGCGCCTGTACAAGGGCGGCCTGTCCGAAGAAATCTATACGCAGCTGGGCCAGCTGGACTACGGCGTGGAGATCACCCGCCTGCGCGCCAGCAAGCCGGACGCGGTGTTCTTCTTCCTGCCGGGCGGCATGGGCGTGAACTTCATCAAGCAGTTCAATGGCGCCGGACTGGGCCAGGAGATCGCGCTGCTGGCGCCGGGCTTCTCGGGCGACGAGGACACCATCGCCGCCGTGGGCGAGCCGATCAAGGGCCTGCGCAACACCGCGCAATGGGCGGCGGACCTGGACAATCCCGCCAATCGCAAGTTCGTCGAGGATTTCAAGAAGACCTACAAGCGCATGCCGACGCTGTACGCCTCGCAGGGCTACGACGCCGCCATGCTGCTGGACAGCGCGGTGCGCCAGACCGGCGGCAAGCTGGACGCGGACACGCTGCGTCCGGCCCTGCGCCGCGCCGATTTCAAGTCGGTGCGCGGCGATTTCAAGTTCAACCGCAACCAGTACCCCATCCAGAACTACTACCTGCGGATCATCGAGGCCGGCGCGGACGGCAAGCCGGCGAACAAGCTGTCGGGCACGGTGCTGACGCAGTACCAGGACCCGTTCGCCGCATCCTGCCAAATGCGGTAGACCCCCCCCGAAGCGCTGCGCGCTTCCCCCCAGGGGGGGGCGCCGCAGCGGACCGGCGGAGCCGGCTCCGCGCGGCCTGGGTGACGTGGCATCTGCTTATGCGGGGCGAGTGGTTTGCTGGCCCAGTTTGAATAGAGATAGAAGGAGAGATACATGAGTGTGAACGTGACGACCCGGCGGATACGCATCGCCGCGCATGACGGCGGCGAGTTCGAGGGCTACCTGGCCGTGCCGGCCTCGGGCAGCGGCCCTGGCCTGGTGCTGTGCCAGGAGATCTTCGGCCTGAACGGCTTCGTGCGCCAGACCGCCGAGCGGCTGGCCGAGGAAGGCTATGTGGTGCTGGCGCCGGATCTGTTCTGGCGGCAGCAGCCCGGCATCGAACTGACCGACGGTCCGGAAGACATGCCGCGCGCCTTCGCGCTGTACCAGGGCTTCAACGAGGATCTGGGCGTGCGCGACATCGGCTCGGCGGTGGCGGCGCTGCGCGCGCTGCCCGAGCTCAAGGGCGGCGTGGGCGCGCTGGGCTACTGCCTGGGCGGCAAGCTGGCCTATCTGGCGGCCTGCCGCTGCGACGTGGACGTGGCCGTGGGCTACTACGGCGTCGGCATCGAGAACAGCCTGGAGGAAGCGTCCAGGCTGCGCGGCCGGCTGGTGCTGCACATCGCCGAGCGCGACGGCTTCTGTCCGCCCGAGGCGCGCGAGCGCATCCTGGCGGCGCTGGGCGGCAAGCCCGGCGTGGAGCTGTACGTGTATCCGGGCCTGGACCACGCCTTCGCCCGCACCGGCGGCGCGCACTACGACAAGCCCGCCGCGATGATGGCGCACCAGCGCAGCATGGCGGCCCTGCAACGCGCGATCGGACCGGAGTTCGACTACTCGCATCTGTGGGACAAGCACTGCGAATACGAATTCGGCACCCGCGACGTGGCCGCGACCATGGCCACCATGGTGGCCGAGCCCTATGTGAACCACATCCCCACCATGACCGGCGGCGTGGGCCACAAGGAGCTGTCGCGCTTCTACCAGCATCATTTCGTCAACAGCAACCCGCCCGACACGCGGCTGGTGCCGCTGTCGCGCACCGTGGGCGCCACGCAGATCGTCGACGAGCTGCTGTTCTGCTTCACCCACACCACCGAGATCGACTGGATGCTGCCCGGCGTGCCGCCCACCGGCAAGTACGTCGAGATCCCGCTGGTGGCGATCGTGAAGTTCCGTGGCGACAAGCTCTATCACGAACACATCTATTGGGACCAGGCCAGCGTGCTGGTGCAGGTGGGCCTGCTCGACCCGCAGGGCTTGCCGGTGGCCGGCGCCGAGACCGCGCGCAAGCTGCTGGACGAGACCTTGCCGTCCAACACGCTGATGGCGCGCTGGCGCGAGAGCGAGAAAAAGTAGGAGATGGACATGGCATACAGCGAAGAGCAATTGGCCGCGATGGTGCGCGGCGACAGCGTGCACCGCGGCGTCTATACCGATCCGGCGATCTTCGACATGGAGATGGAGCGCATCTACGGACGCGCCTGGATCTACGTGGGACATGAAAGCCAGGTGCCCAGGACGGGCGACTATCACACCACCCGCCTGGGCGACCAGGACGTGCTGATGGTGCGCGCGGCCGACGGACGCGTGCACGTGCTGTACAACCGCTGCCCGCACAAGGGCGCCAAGGTGGTGGCCGACGGCGAAGGCTGCGCGGGCAAGTTCTTCCGCTGCCCGTACCATGCCTGGACCTTCAAGCTGGACGGCAGCCACCTGGGCGTACCGCTCAAGCAGGGCCTGGAAGGCACGTCCTATGACCCGGCCGACCCCACGTTCTCGATGCGCCGCCTGGCGCGGGTGGACAGCTACCGGGGCTTCGTGTTCGCCAGCCAGTCGGCCGAGGGGCCGGCGCTGGAGGACTTCCTGGGCGGCGTGCGCTCGTCCATCGACAATCTCTGCGACCGTTCGCCGGTGGGCGAAGTGGAGGTGGCCGGCGGCGTGTTCCGCGTGATGCAGCGCTCGAACTGGAAGGTGTTCTACGAGAACCTGCACGACACCATGCACGCCCGCGTCACGCATGAGTCCTCGTTCGCCGCCGCGCGCGACGAAGCCAAGGAAATGGGCGAGATGCCGTTCGAGCTGCACATCATGGACGGCAACGGCGAACCCTACGAATTCTGGGAAAAGCTGGAACTGCGCGCCTACCCGAACGGCCACGGCTACATGGAAGGCATCTTCAACCCCGGCGCGGCCGAGCGCGATCCGGTTTCGCGGGCGCACTTCGAGACGCTGGCGGCGGCCTATGGCGAGGACAAGGCGCGCCAGGTGCTGGGCATGAACCGGCACAACACCGTGATCTACGGCAGCGGCTCGCCCCATACCGTGTTCCAGCAGTTCCGCGTGATCCGGCCAGTGGCCGTGGACCGCACGCTGATCGAGATCCAGACCTTCCGCTGCAAGGGCGCGCCGGACGGCGTGTTCAAGCGCGCCATGCTGTACGCCAACGTGATCAACTCGCCGTCCTCCAACGTCATGCCGGACGACATCGAGCTGTACAACCGCTGCCAGGAAGGCAATGCCACGCGCGGCGGCGAATGGGTCAGCATGCACCGCTATCACGGCACCGACCGCAGCGACGAACAAGGCATGGTGTCGGTCAACGGCACCAGCGAATTGCCCATGCGCAACCAGTTCCGCGCCTGGCGCGACTACATGCAGGCCGGCCCCGTGGCGCTGGCATCGTCCGCGCAGGGAGAAGGCGCATGCTGCTAGACCTGGATTTCGACGTCGATACCGACAATCTCAAGCCGGCGGACGTGCCGGCCGAGGCCTATCACCGCATCGCCCAGTTCCTCTACCGCGAGGCGCGGCTGCTGGACGAGCGGCGCTATGCCGACTGGCATGCGCTGTGGACCGAGGACGGCATGTACTGGATGCCGCGCGTGCCGGGGCAGAAGAGTCCCTACGATCACGTCTCGCTGTTCTGGGAAGACCGCATGCTGCGCGATGTGCGCATCCGCCGGCTGGAGCACCCGCGCAACTGGTCGCAACAGCCGCCGACGCGCAGCGTGCGGCTGGTGGGCGGGGTGCAGGTCGAGGGCGTGGACGCGGGCGGCAACCTGGTGGTGCATTCGGCCTTCCAGATGACCGAATGGCGCAAGCGCCAGCCGCGCCAGCTGGCCGGACGCTATACCCACAAGCTGGCCGCCGACGGCGACGGCTGGCGCATCCGCATGAAGCGCGTGGACCTGGTCAATTGCGATGACGCGCATGACGCGTTCGAGGTGTTCGTGTGAGGGTTTGCCTGCATACACCGCGCGGCGCCGGCCAGGCTTGCGGGAGCCAGCCATGAACGCGGCAGACGTGGCCGTGCTGGCCCTGCACTACCAGAACGATGTGCTGCATCCGGAAGGCAAGATCCGTGTCGGCCTGGACGGCGACGGCAGCACGCGCCAGCGGCTGCTGCGCGGCGCTTCCGACCTGCTGCGGGGTGCGCGCATGGGCGGCCTGCCCATCGTGCACGTGCGCATCGCCTTCCGGCCCGACTACGCCGACCTGCTGGCCAACTGCGATATCTTCCGCAACGTGGCGGCCATCGGCGCGGTGCCGGAAGGGCAGTGGGGCAGCGCGTTCTACGAGGGCCTGCAGCCGCTGGCCGGCAGCGCGCGCGAGTTCGTGGTCAAGCACACGCGCATCAGCGCCTTCTACGGCACGCCGCTGGAAGAGACGCTGCGCGTGCTGGGCGCGCGCCGGCTGGTGGTGGCGGGCGTGGCCACGCATTCGGTGGTCGAGGGCACGGTGCGCCACGCCGCCGATATCGGTTTCAATGTGATGGTGGCCGAGGACGCCTGCGCCTCGGCCGACCCGGCGGTGCACGATGCGTCGCTGGCCAGCATGCGGCTGATCGCGCAGACCGGCTCGGTGGCCGAGGCCATGCGCTGGGCAGCCGCGCACTGAACAAGGATACGTCATGGATTTCAAGGGCTTTCCCGGCCTGGCCGGCAAGACCGCCATCGTCACCGGCAGCACGCAGGGGCTGGGCGCGGACATCGCGCGCGGGCTGGCCGCGGCCGGCGCCAACGTGGTGCTGGTCGGCCGCAATGCGCCGGCCGGCCAGGCGCTGGCGGATGAGCTGCGCGAGCGGGCGCTGTATTGCGAGACCGACATCGGCCAGGACGAGCAGATCGAGCGCTGCATCCAGGCCGCGCTGGCGAGCTTTGGCCGCATCGATATCCTGGTCAACAACGCCTGCCAGTACGCCGACCAGGGCCTGGCTTCCAGCCGCGCTCAATGGCACGCGACGCTGGACACCAACCTGGTGTCGGCCGCGATCTTCACCCAGCTCGTCGCGCCGAGGCTGCCGCGCGGCGGCGTGGTGGTGAACATGGGCAGCACCGGCGGCAAGTTTGGCGCGGCCGGACGCGCGATTTATCCGGCGTCCAAGGCGGCCTTGCTGCAGATCACCAAGAACTTCGCGGTGGAACTGGCGCCGGCCGGCGTGCGGGTGCTGGCGGTGTCGCCAGCCTGGACCTGGTCGCCC
>NZ_JAGTJY010000680.1:0-311 GCF_018195695.1 Achromobacter sp. Marseille-Q0513
GTCCAGTCCTTCATCCACACACCAGACAGTCCGATCGACATCGGACGTGTTGCCATCCCGGATGACATCTGCCCTGACGCTCAGAGCATGGCGTGCGAAGCTGCCAATGTCTCGCTTGCTTGAGGCTGGCCTTGCTTGTGCCAACCTATCGGGAATGGCTCGCTCCATGAGCGCTGAAGTCCGATTGACCTGATCCCTGGCGAGGCCAGGTCGATTCGTCAGTAGCTTCGGTTGCCATTCATCTTGGATGGCCGGGTTTCAGCGCATACGGAACAGGCTGGGCAGGCTCAAATCATCAGAAAGTCCTGTAG
>NZ_JAGTJY010000681.1:0-310 GCF_018195695.1 Achromobacter sp. Marseille-Q0513
ATACCAGGGAAAAACGCATGCCGGCATGGTTCATCGATGTGCCGTCGGAAACCGAAATCGCCGAGCCACGTATCGGCACGCCGCCGCCGGCGGCCACGCCCAGGCGGGCATTGTCCGAGAGCGGGGCCAGTGACATGGAGCATGGCGTGTTCTCGCCGAACGTGTCGACAATGGCGACGAACGGTCGCTCGATGGCGTCGTCGTCCAGGCCCGTGGCTCGCAGGAAGGCGCGATGCGGCGTGCGCGCCAGGCCTTCCGTTACCGTGCGGGAGCGGTGCTTGTACAGATCAGTCATGGATCGTCCTTGAAT
>NZ_JAGTJY010000682.1:0-309 GCF_018195695.1 Achromobacter sp. Marseille-Q0513
TCGAACCACACCTTGCCGTCGATGATCGCGCCGTCTGCCTTGAGCTTGCGCATGAAGGCGTTGCAGCTTTCGACGATGGCGTCGATGAGCGCGTTGTCCAGCGGGCGGTCGATGTACTGGAGCGTGTAGTACTCCAGGCTCTCCGCGATCACGTCCGCCGTGCGCAGCACGTTGATGAAGTTCTTGGGATGCGTCTCGCTGGGGAAGGCCGCACTGCGGTTTCCCCACAAGCGGATTCCCGTGCCGTAGCTGTTGAACACCGTGATGATGCCCGCCTCGTTCAGCAGGTTGGCCTCGCTGTTCGGGTCG
>NZ_JAGTJY010000683.1:0-309 GCF_018195695.1 Achromobacter sp. Marseille-Q0513
GGCCGAGGGCGGGGGCGTGAAAGGGCACGGGCGAGGCCAGCCGGCGGCAGGCGAAAGGCGAGCGGATGACCGTGCGATCGTGATAGAGCATGTCGGCCAGCGGCCGCGTGCGCAGGCGCCGCATGCCCTGCCAGGCGCCGTGCGAGGCTGCCAGCGGCGTCAGGCTGCGGGCCGGCACGCTGTCCACGCCGTCGACGGACATCAGCACTTCGCGGATCCAGACCGGCGCGCCCGGCGCGATGCGCATGGCGCGCGCTTCATCCTGCGGCGCGCCGTCGGCGTACTCGGCCAGCACGCGCAGCCGTACCT
>NZ_JAGTJY010000684.1:0-308 GCF_018195695.1 Achromobacter sp. Marseille-Q0513
TTGTGGACGAGGCGGCCTTCAACCAGCGCATCACCGGCCTGGAACCGAGTGTAGTCCAGCGGATGCAACGAGACCGCAAGACGCGCACCACGTTGGCCCAGCAAGGCTTGTTTGGCGACCAGAAGTTCACCCGCTTATGCAGCGGATCGGATGTTTCGATCTTCAAGGCCGAACCGTAGATCTGACTGTCGACGGGTCAAGCGCGGCAGCGTCGTCGCATTTTCCCGTTGTCTTTCGGATCCGGCCTGTTGGTCTGCGATTCGCCTTTCCGCTTCCACCACGCAAAGGAATCCCTCGTGATCCATCCG
>NZ_JAGTJY010000685.1:0-308 GCF_018195695.1 Achromobacter sp. Marseille-Q0513
TGCTGGAAATGTCCAAGCCGACGATAGCCGCGGTGAACGGCGTGGCGGCTGGGGGCGGCTGTGAGCTGGCCCTGGCTTGTGACATCCGGCTGGCTGCGGCGACGGCGAGGTTCGGCCTGCCGGAAGCGCGTGTCGGCCTGGGAGCCAATTTTGGAAGCGTGCTCCTGCCGCAGTTGATTCCGCGCGGCCTGGCGCTGGAAGCCCTGTACACAGGCAACTTGTGGACGGCGCAGGAAGCATATCGGCTTGGCCTAGTAAATCGCGTGGTCGAGCCGGATGATCTGACCGAGCATGTCACTTGCCTGGCG
>NZ_JAGTJY010000686.1:0-297 GCF_018195695.1 Achromobacter sp. Marseille-Q0513
GATGCGAGCCGAGCAGCGCGGCCAGATCGGTGCCGGCCGTGAGGGTGAGCGGTCCAGTCGCATACAGCTTGCCGCCGACCGTGGCCTGGCGCGCGGCCTGCAGGGTCAATGCGTTCAGCGAACTGAGCGCGCCGCTGGCCGTGAGATCCCGGCCGGCTTGCAGGTCTACCGTGCCCTTGGAGGCGGCGCGGCCCTGCGCGCCAAGCGTCAGATCGCCGCCGGCCACGGCCCGCAGGCCGCCGTCGGCCGCCGTGACGGTGCCATCGATCGTCATGTGACGCTGCGCGTCCAGCCCGA
>NZ_JAGTJY010000687.1:0-272 GCF_018195695.1 Achromobacter sp. Marseille-Q0513
CGATGGGGCTGGGCGGGCTGGACCTGGCGACCGGCGGCGCGCTGACGGTGGCCGAGGCGGTGGCGCTGGCCGACGGCGGCCAAGTGGCGCTGACGGCGGGCCGGATCGACGCGCGGGCCGGCATCACGACGCGGGGCGGGGCCATCACGCTGAGCAACACCTTCGTGTCGCCGGACGCGAGCACCAAGCCGCGCGCCTTGTCCAAGGCGGGCGAGGCGGCGGCCATCGTGCTGCGCGAAGGCGCGGCGCTGGACGCGAGCGGGCGCTGGGTG
>NZ_JAGTJY010000688.1:0-271 GCF_018195695.1 Achromobacter sp. Marseille-Q0513
ACCGCACGGCGGCGGCCGTGGCCGCGCAGCAGGCGGCGCAGGCCGCCGCGCGGGCTGCTGCGGCCGCCAATGGCGCCGGCGTGCCGGACGGATTGACACCGGGCGGCCTGTGGGCGGCCGAAGGTGCGCTGGCCAAGTGGGAAGGCGCCAAGACGCCGCAGAAGAGCGTGGCCGATGGCCGGCAAGTCGTGACCATCGAGCAGACGCAGTCGCGTGCCATCCTCAACTGGGAGACGTTCAACGTCGGCCGCGACACCACGCTGCAATTCAA
>NZ_JAGTJY010000689.1:0-268 GCF_018195695.1 Achromobacter sp. Marseille-Q0513
CCATGGCGGCTAGGGGTGGATTTCGTGCGGGCGTATCTGCGGGACAGCACACTAAGCGGACGGCTCCGTCTTGGGCGCCGTCTTGCGAGCGGCGGGCTTGGCGCGGGCGGCGGCCTTCGAGGCCGGCTTGCCCGGCGCCTTGGCCGTGGACTTGGCCGCGGTCTTGGCGGCAGCCTTGGGCGCCGGCGTGGCGGCCTCGGCCTCCGGCCTGGACGGCGCAGCGGGGGGCATGGTCGCGGCGGTGGCGGCGGCGATCTGGCCGAACTGC
>NZ_JAGTJY010000068.1:0-27366 GCF_018195695.1 Achromobacter sp. Marseille-Q0513
GCTCGGCCGGCTGGCGCTGGAGGCCGGCGTGCCCAAGGGCGTGCTCAACATCGTGCACGGCCATGGCTCGGAAGCCGGCGACGCGCTGGTGCGCCATCCCGACGTGCGCACCATTTCCTTCACCGGCGGCACCGCCACCGGCCAGCGCATCGCCGAGCGCGCCGGCATCAAGCGGCTGTCGATGGAGCTGGGCGGCAAGTCGCCCGTGCTGGTGTTCGAGGACGCCGACCAGCAGCGCGCGCTGGACGCGGCGCTGTTCACCATCTTCTCGATCAACGGCGAACGCTGCACCGCCGGCTCGCGCGTCTTCGTGCAGCGCTCGATCTACGACCGCTTCGCGCGCGAGTTCGCCGAGCGCGCGGCGCGCCTGATCGTGGGCGACCCGCGCGACCCGGACACCAACGTGGGCTCGATGATCACGCGCCAGCATTGGGAAAAGGTCACCGGCTACATCGAGATCGGCCGCCGCGAAGGCGCCGTGGTGGCGGCCGGCGGCGGCGTGCCGGCCGGGCTGCCGGCGCGCGTGGCCAAGGGCAACTTCGTGCAGCCCACCGTGCTCACCGGCGTGGACAACCGCATGCGCGTGGCGCAGGAAGAGATCTTCGGCCCCGTGGTCTGCCTGATCCCCTTCGACGACGAGGACGAGGGCCTGCGGCTGGCCAACGACAGCCGCTACGGGCTGGCGTCCTACGTCTGGACCCAGGACGTGGGCAAGGCCCACCGGCTGGCGCGCGGCATCGAGGCCGGCATGGTCTTCGTCAACAGCCAGAACGTGCGCGACCTGCGCCAGCCCTTCGGCGGCATCAAGGACTCGGGCGTGGGCCGCGAGGGCGGCGACGCCAGCCTGGAGACCTTCTGCGAGATGAAGAACGTCTGCATCTCGATGGGCAGCCACCCCATCCCGCGCTGGGGCGTGTGAAGCCCGGGGCGGCCCGCCCCAACCCTGCCGGACCCGGCCGCGCGCGGCCGGGCCGCTCCTGGCCAACCGTATAATCCGGAGGCATACAAGAACGACAAACACACACCAAGGGAAAACGTGGCCAAACAAGCGAATGGCCCGGCGCGTCACGTCGCCGTCGAGACCTGGCTGCCCCAAGGCGAACAGGCCGCCTACCTGCGCTCGTTGAGCCATCTGGGCCAACCCGTCACGCTGCCCAGCGGCGCCAGCCTCTTCAACCAGGGCCAGGTCGACGACCTGTTCTACGTGATCGTGACCGGCAAGGTTCATGTCCACATGCTCAGCGAGGACGGCCATGAGTCCATCCTCAACATCATGGGGCCGGGCAGCCTGATCGGCGAGGCCGCCGCTTTTCTCAAGCAGCCGCGCTACTCCAGCGCGCGCGCCATCGAGGACAGCTCCCTGCTGCGCTTCGAGACCGGACGCATCCCCGACCTGGTGCGGCAGGACCCTGATTTCGCGCTGGCCCTGATCTACCTGCTGAGCGTCAAGCAGCGCCAGATGGTGGCGCGCCTGCGCCAGGCCACCTTCGACTCGCCCGAGCAGCGCGTGATCCGCTTCCTGGACCAGTTCCGCCAGACCCACCAGGACGCCTGCGCCGAGGGCGCGCCCATCACGGTCAACCTGACGCATGAGCAGATCGGCAGCCTGGTGGACCTGTCCCGCGTCACGGTCACGCGCGTACTGAACCGCCTCAAGCGCGACGGGCTGCTCGACCTGGACGGCAAGAAGATCATGCTGGCCGAGGGTTTCTCGGAGCGCGTGCGCGGCGAATACGCGCCCTGACGGACCGGCCGGCTCCCGGGCAGGCCGGCCCGCGCCGGTTCAATGCACGGTGGTGCCGTCCGGCGGGCTCTGGTCCAGCCCCAGCGCCGCTTCCCAGCTGCGCAGCGGCACGCAGGTCTGCAGGCGCACGATGGCGCGCTGGATCAGCGCCGGATGCAGCTCGTGCCCCAGGCCAGTGGCCACGTCGATGGTGGAATCGCCATGCAGCTCGTCCAGCCTGGTCTGCGCCGCCTGGATGAGCGCCACGTCCATGACCGGATCGGCCGAGCCATGCAGCAGGTGCAGCGTGGTGTAACGCGGCGCGGTCTTGGGCAGTTCGGCGTAGCGCCCCGAGAACGCCATCACGCGGCCGGCCATGCCGTCATGCGCCTGCACCAGCTCCAGCGCCATGATGGCGCCCTGCGAGAAGCCGGCCAGGGCCGTGTCCGATTGCAGCAGGCCGAAGCGCTGCTGCGCCTGCTGCACATAGGCGGCCAGCGCCGGCAGCGCCGCCGCCACCCGCGCGGGGCGGTTTTCCTCGGTCACGCCGCGCACCGAGAACCACTGGCGGCCGGCGCCGCCGCCATCGAAGGGCTCGAAGCCTTCCGGGATCAGCACCGCCGCCGTGGGAAAGGCGGCGCGCACCGCCTCGGCCAGCGGCAGCAGGCTGTCCGGCGTGCCGCCGACCCCGTGCAGCAGGATGAACAGCTGGCGCACGTCCATGCCCGGCTCGGGCAGAAATTCGATTTGAGGGGAATTGGCCATCATGCTGCTCCTGCTGGCGTGGGCGCGCGGCCGCGCCCGGAAATTCCGGACATTGTAAAATGCTCGGCTTTGCCGTCCAGCCCGGCGCCCGCGCCGCCTGGCGCGGCGCCCGTCCCTGACGCCAAGCGGCCTGGACTTTCAAGGCCCCGGACTACAGTTCCCGCCCCCCTGGGCGAGGCGGAACCGGCCACTGTCCGGCATCCACCCGATACGGCCCCTTGCAACAAATACCCCTGGCATTCCAACAATGATGACACCGACGACAGATTCGGGGACCCCTGCGGGCAGCGCGAATCAGCTGCAGCGCGTGCTCAAGGCGCGCCACCTGACCATGATCGCGCTTGGCGGCGCCATCGGCACCGGCCTGTTCATCGCCTCCGGCGCGGCGATCGCCGAGGCCGGTCCCGGCGGCGCGCTGCTGGTCTACCTGGTGATCGGCCTGATGGTCTATTTCATCATGACCAGCCTGGGCGAACTGGCCACCTTCATGCCGGTGTCCGGCTCCTTCTGCACCTACGCCTCGCGCTACGTGGATCCGGGCTTCGGCTTCGCGCTGGGCTGGACCTTCTGGTTCAGCTGGGCCACCGTGGTGGCCGTGGACGTGGTGGCGGCGCAACTGGTCATGGCCTACTGGTTCCCGGATTCACCCGGATGGGTCTGGAGCGTGGCCTTCCTGGCGCTGACCTTCGGCCTGAACGCCTTCTCGGCGCGCGGCTTCGGCGAATCCGAATACTGGTTCGCGCTGATCAAGGTCATCGCCGTGCTGTGCTTCATCGTCGTGGGCCTGGGCATGCTGGTCGGCATCATCCACAGCGGCGACCAGGTCGGCCTGGTCAACTGGGGCGTGGGCGACGCGCCCTTCGTCGGCAACTTCGCCACCTGGGTGGGCGTGGCCATGGTGGTGGCCTATTCGTTCCAGGGCACCGAGCTGGTCGGCGTGGCCGCCGGCGAATCCGAGAACCCGCGCCGCAACGTGCCGCGCGCCATCAACCATGTGTTCTGGCGCATCCTGCTGTTCTACGTGCTGGCCATCCTGATCATCGGCCTGCTCATTCCCTATACCGATCCGCAACTGCTGCGCAACGAGGTCGGCGACATCGCCGTCAGCCCGTTCACGCTGGTGTTCCAGCACGCCGGCCTGCTGTCGGCGGCGACGGTCATGAACGCGGTCATCCTGACCTCGGTGCTGTCGGCCGGCAACTCCGGCATGTACGCCGCCACGCGCATGCTGTTCAACATGGCCGTGGACGGCCAGGCGCCCGCCTTCTTCAAGCGCCTGACGCGCGGCGGCGTGCCGCTGCGCGCGCTGCTGGCCACCACCGTGCTGGCCTGCCTGTGCATGTTCAGCGTGGTCTACAGCCCCAAGGCGGTCTACATCTGGCTGCTGAACTTCGCCGGCATGACCGAATTCATCGTCTGGCTCAGCATCGCGGTCAGCCACTACCGCTTCCGCCAGGGCTATGTGAAACAGGGCTACGACACCGCCGACCTGCCCTACAAGGCCGGACTGTTTCCCTTCGGCCCGCTGCTGGCTTTCGTGCTGTGCCTGCTGGTGACGCTGGGCCAGAACTACCAGGCCTTCCTGGAACAACGCATCGACTGGATCGGCGTGATCTCCACCTATCTGGCGATCCCGCTGTTCCTGGCCTTCTGGATCGGCCACCGTCTGCTGCGCAAGTCGCGCTGGATTCCCTACGCCGACATGCGCTACTACGGCCTGGAACAGGAGCGTGGAGCCAACCCCGTTGCGCCCAGCCGGTGACCAGCGTCCGCGAGCCCGATAGAAAAACCTGATAGGACCTATCCAAAATCACAGTTGGCCCGCCTGATCCCGGCGCTCCCATAATCGCATCTGGCAGAAACGCACAGGGACGATCCACATGAGAGACGCGGCAAGATACACGGGACAGAGCGGCTATGAGGCGCGCCAGCTCATACGCGCCGGCCGGCACGAGGGACAGACTTCCGGAATGGCGCCAGGCTTCGTACAGGCGAACCTGGCAGTGCTGCCGGCGGCGCAGGCCAACGACTTCCTGCGATTCTGCGTGCTCAACCCGAAGCCCTGTCCCCTGCTCGGCCACGCCGAGCCCGGAGACTGGCGCCTGCCCGCGCTGGGCCGCGACATCGACATCCGCACCGACCTGCCCGGCTACCGCATCTGGCGCAACGGCAAGATCGCGGCCGAGACCGATGACATCACGCCGTTCTGGCGCGACGACCTGGTGGCGTTCCTGCTGGGCTGTTCGTTCTCCTTCGAAGCCCCCTTGCTCGACGCCGGCCTGACGCTGCGCCATCACGAGCTGGGCACCGACGTTCCGGTCTACCGAAGCTCCATCCAGACGAATCCGGCCGGCCCTTTCCACGGCCCCATGGTGGTGTCCATGCGCTCCTTCAAGCCGGCGGACGCCATCCGGGCCGTGCAGATCACCTCGCGCATGCCGGGCGTGCATGGCGCCCCGGTGCACATCGGCCTGCCCGAGCACATCGGGATCAAGGACCTGGACAAGCCGGACTACGGTACGCCCGTGCCCATGCCCGCGGACGAGCTGCCCTTGTTCTGGGCTTGCGGCATCACGCCCCAGGCCGTGGTGGAAGCGGCCGGGCTCGAATTCTGCATCACGCATACGCCGGCGCACATGCTCGTCACCGACTTGCGCATCGCAGACCTGTCGATCATCTAGTTCGTTGACGCAGCATTGCGGGGATTCTCAGTGCCGTTGATGTACGGTAAGGTCATAGCCGCCGCCGATCATCCGTCACGGGTCCTACATGCGCGACTTACGCAATTTCGAGACGTTCTACTGGGTCGCCCGTTCGGGCGGTTTCCGCGCCGCGGCCATCAAGCTGCACACGACGCAGCCGGCGGTCTCGGCGCGCATCGCCCAATTGGAAGAGGAGCTGGGCGTCAGCCTGTTCGACCCGAACAACCGGCGTGCGTCGCTGACCGCGCGCGGGACCATGCTGCTGACCTACGTCGAGCGCATCCTCAGCCTGAAGGACGAGATGCTCAGCGCGATCGCCGACCCCACCGCCATCCGCGGCAAGTTCACCATCGGCGTCTCGGAAACACTGGTGCATACCTGGCTGTCCGACCTGATCGAGAGCATCAGCACTGACTTTCCCAACATCACCATCGACCTGTCCGTGGATGTCACGCCGGAAATCACGCGACGCCTGCTGGCCCTGGACGTCGACCTCGCGCTGATGGCTGGCCCCCTGGATCAAGCCAATGTCTGTTCGGAAAAGCTCTGTTCGTATCCGTTCCGGTTCATCGCCGCGCCGCGTTTCGCACACGCCTGCGACACGCTCGAAGACGAGATTGCCCTGTTCTCGCAACAGCCCGTCATCACCCACCCCGCCACCACGCTCACCTCGGCCGCGCTGGTGATCAATGTCTGCAGCACGCTGGAACTGGCCGACCTCAGGCTGTGGGGCATGGCCTCGACCCATACGATCGTGGACATGGTCAAGGCCGGCCGCGGCATCGGCGCGCTATCTCCCGTGAACGTAAAAAAGGAACTCGACGAAGGCAGCCTGGTGATCCTGGATTCACGCGTGAAACTGCCGGATTTCGCATTCCATGCCGTGTATCTGCAGGGCGCCAACGCCCATTTGAAACAGTCCATTTGCGCACGCGCGCACCTGGCCGCCCAGGCCTACGGGCATGGCCCCGGGTAATTGCGATTTCTGATCTTCACGATAAAAAAACACAGTCACCCCGGTGTCGAAGCGCGCGTCATAATGGCCGCGCAGCACATCAAGGACGGGAGCGCAGCCTACCCGCCAGTCATGCACACACAAGGGGAATGACCATGTTTCAACGCATCGGAAAGGCTTGCGCATGAGCGACCGCATCCTGACCACGCCGCTCGCCGCAGCCGCCGCGCCCTCGCCGGATTCCGCCGTGTACGGCAAGATCGCCCGGCGCATCCTGCCCTTTCTCATCGTCTGTTATCTGTTCGCCTACCTGGACCGGGTCAACATCGGCTTCGCCAAGCTGCGCATGCTGCAGGACTTGTCGTTCTCCGAGGCGGCCTATGGCCTGGGAGCCGGCCTGTTCTTCATCGGCTATCTGCTGTTCGAAGCGCCCAGCAACGTGCTGATGATGAAGATCGGCGCGAAGAAAACCATCATGCGCATCATGCTGCTGTGGGGCCTCATCTCCATGAGCTTCGCCTTCGTGCAGACCCCGATGCAGTTCTACGTCCTGCGCTTCCTGCTGGGCGTGGCCGAGGCCGGTTTCTATCCGGGCATCATCCTGTATCTCACGTTCTGGTTTCCCTCCCGTCATCGCGGCAAGATGCTGGCGCTGTTCGTCACGGCCATTCCGCTGTCGGGCGTCATCGGCGGCCCCTTGTCAGGCTGGATCCTGCAAAGCATGGACCGCATCCACGGATTTTCCGGATGGCAATGGCTGTTCCTCATCGAGGGGCTGCCCTCGGTGCTGCTGGGCCTGGCCGTGCCATGGTTCCTGCATGACAGTCCCCGCCAGGTCCAGTGGCTGTCCGACGACGAGAAGCGCTTTGTCCTGGCCGACCTGGACGCGGATGCCCGGCGCAAGTCGCAGGAAGGTGGCGACCACGCCTCCATCCTCGCCATGCTGGCCGACCGTCGCGTCTGGACCATGGTGGCGCTGTGCATCTGCCAGGCCATCGGCATCTATGGGGTGTCGTTCTGGCTGCCGTCCCTGGTCAGCGGCCTGGGCTATCAGAACGTGCTGCAGGTCGGGTTGATTTCCGCCGCGCCATTCGCCGCCGCCGCCATTGCCCTGAACCTGGTGGGACGCAGTTCGGACCGCCGCCTGGAACGCCGCTGGCATCTGATCGGCGCCTTCCTGGTGGGTGCTGCCGGCCTGGTCGCCAGCGTCTGGCTGCACGGCACACCCATCGCCGCGCTGGTTGCCCTTACCGTGGCGACGGCGGGCGTCTATTCCGCCACCACCATGATGTGGATGCTGCCGAGCCTGTTCCTGAACGGCGTCGGCATGGCCGCCGCCATCGGCGTGATCAATTCCATAGGCGGTCTGGGCGGCTTTGTCAGTCCCTACGTCATCGGCCTGATCAAGGACGCCACGCACAGCACCAGCGGTGGCATTTACTTCATCGCCAGCGTGGCGGTGATAGGCGCGCTGCTGACCTATCGCTTGCCCAAGAGCCTGGTGAACCGCTGAACCGCCCACATCGCGCAACCCGCGGCATTCGATGCGCCTCGGGTTGCGCGCGGGCGCACGCCTACTGCCGCAGCGCGCCGGCCAGCAGCCGCACTTCCTCCAGCGCGCCGGACACGCCACGCTCGGCCAGCACCTCGGCCAGCCGGGTGCCCACCGCCACCAGGTCGGCATGCCTGCCCACCACCCTTGCCTGTGCCGGCGTGCGCACGCCGAAACCCGCCGCCACCGGCAAGCCCGTATGCGCGCGCACCTTGGCCAGCGCCTGGGCGATGCGGTCCTCGTCCGGCAGCTCGGCCCCGGTCGTGCCGGCCAGCATGATGTGATAGACGAAGCCGCCCGCGTCGCGCAGCGTGTCGGCCAGCCGGGCGTCCTCGGAGGTCGGCGCCGACATGCGGATCAGGTGCATCCCATGCTCGCGCAATTGCCGGTCGATCTCGCCCGCGTGTTCCAGCGGCAGGTCGACCAGGATCAGCCCGTCCACCCCCGCCTCGCCCGCATCCCGGGCGAAGGCCGCGACGCCATGGCGCAGGATGGGATTGAGATAGCCCATCAGCACCACCGGCGTCCGGCTCTCCGTCTCGCGCAGGGCACGCACCAGGGCCAGCGTGCGCTTCAAGGTCTGCCCGCCGGCCAGCGCGCGCGCATTGGCCTGTTGCAGGATCGGTCCGTCGGCCACCGGATCGCTGAACGGCATGCCCAGCTCGATCACGTCCGCGCCCGCCGCCGGCAGGCCGCGCAGCAGCGCCAGCGAAGCTTCGGGATCGGGGTCGCCCGCCGCGAAATACGCGGCCAGGCCGCTGCGTCCCGCGCGGCGCAGCGCGCTGAGGGTATGGTCAAGCCGGTTCATGTGCTGCCTCGCCATATTGGGTAACGGTGTCCAGGTCCTTGTCGCCGCGCCCGCTCAGGCACACGATCAGGATGTCGTCAGGCCGCATGCGGGGCGCGAGTTCGCGCGCATGGGCCAGCGCATGGGCGCTTTCCAGCGCCGGCAGGATGCCCTGCCGGCGGGTCAGCCAGTGGAAGGCCGCCACGGCCTGCGCGTCGGTCACGGAGACATAGTCCACGCGCTTGCGGTCGTGCAGCAGCGCATGCTCCGGCCCCACGCCCGGATAGTCCAGGCCCGCCGAGATCGAATGCGCGTTGATGATCTGGCCGTCGTCGTCCTGCAGGTAATAGCTGTGGCAGCCGTGCAGCACACCGGGGACACCGGCGCCCAGGCTGGCCGCGTGGGCGCCGCTGGCCAGGCCCAGCCCGCCCGCTTCCACACCGATCATCCGCACACCCGCGTCGCCCAGGAAGGGATAGAAGAAGCCCAGCGCGTTCGAACCGCCGCCGACGCAGGCGACCATGGCGTCGGGCAGGCGCCCGGTTTGCGCCAGGATCTGCTCGCGCGTCTCGTCGCCGATCACGCGCTGGAACTCGCGCACCAGCCAGGGATAGGGATGCGGGCCCGCGCCCGTGCCCAGCAGATAGTAGGTGTCGGCGACGTTGGCGATCCAGTCGCGCAGCGCCTCGTTCATCGCGTCCTTCAGCGTCGCGGTACCGGTGTGCACGGCGCGCACCTCCGCGCCCAGCATGCGCATGCGGCGCACATTGACGGACTGCCGCGCCATGTCCTGCGCGCCCATGTAGACCACGCATTGCAGGCCGTACAGCGCGCACACGGTCGCGGTGGCCACGCCATGCTGGCCCGCGCCGGTCTCGGCGATGATGCGGCGCTTGCCCATGCGGCGCGCCAGCAGGATCTGGCCCAGGCAGTTGTTGATCTTGTGGGCGCCGGTGTGGTTCAGGTCCTCGCGCTTCAGGTAGATGCGCGCCCCGCCCAGTTCGTCGGAAATGCCCTCGGCCAGGAACAGCGGGCTGGGCCGGCCCACATAGTCGGCCAGCATGGCGCGGAAGGACCGCCAGAAGTCCGGATCCTCGCACAGCGCGCGGAAGGCGCGTTCCAGTTCATCGAGGGCGGGGATGAGGGTTTCGGGCATGTAGCGCCCGCCATATGGCCCGAATTGGCCATGGCGGTCGGGAATGTCCGGATGGGAAGCTGGCTGCATGAGTCACGGATTCCATTTGCGGTCCTGGCCCGGACAAGCCGGGATTTCCGTTTATGCTAGCTTTCATCAAACCAGTTTTAAATCAATGATTTGTTTATCATCCCTGTTAGTTGAACTAACAACCTGATCATGAGACGCCTGCCCTCCCTGAACGCGCTGCGCTTCTTCGACAGCGCCGCCCGCCAGCTGAGCTTCAGCCTGGCCGCCAAGGAACTGTGCGTGACGCACAGCGCCGTCAGCCAGCAGATCCGGCAGCTGGAGCAATGGTTCGACTGCCCGCTGTTCGAGCGCCGCGCCGGCGGCGTCCAGCTGACCGTCGCCGGCCTGGACCTGCAGCGCGCCGCCGAGGACGCCTTCGACCTGCTGGAGCGTCGCTGCGACGCGCTCAGGCGCAGCACCCAGCCGTCCGAGCTGGCCGTGGGCGCGCCGGCCAGTTTCCTGTCCAACTGGCTCATCCCCCGGCTGGAGCGCTTCGAGGCCGCGCATCCCGACATCCGCATCCGACTGCAGACCGCGGCGGAGGCCGCCCTGCTGAACACCCGGCGCGTCGACGCGCTGATCCTGGCCGGCCGCGACTGGCCGCGCGAGTGGGCCGTGACGCCGCTGCTGGCCGAGGCCACCGGCCCGGTCTGCGCGCCGGCCTGGGCCGCTCGCCTGTCGCGTCCGGCCGACGTGCTGGACGCGCCGCTGCTGCACACCAGCTCGCGGCCCGAGGCCTGGCAGGACTGGGCCGGGCGCGTCGGCGTGAAGCTGGCCCCGCGCCAGCCCGGCCGCGAATTCGATCATCTGGGGCATATGCTGGAAGCGGCCGCCGCCGGCCTGGGCGTGGCCATCGCGCCCGCCGTGCTGGTTGAAGCCGAGCTGCATCGCGGCCGGCTGGCCGCGCCGCTGGGCTTCGTCGACAGCGGCGCCGCCTTCAGCCTGTGCACGCTGAAGGCGCAGGCTGAAGGCGGCCCCGCGCTGGCGCGGCTGCGCGACTGGCTGCTGGCCGACGTCGCCGCGCGCTGAGCCGGCGCGGGATTGCCGTCCGGCGGACCGGCGCCCGGCGCTACTGACCCAGGAACCAGCTCACCCCGGCCCAGCCCGGCGCCAGCAGCGCCGCCGCCCACAAGAACGCCGACGTCCAGTTGGCGACCTGGAACGGCCCGCGCCGCATCTCGAAGATGCCGGCCAGCGTCGGCACCGTGGCGCGCAAGGGCCCGAAGAAGCGGCACAGCACGATGCTCAGCACACCCCAGCGCTTGATGAAGGCCGCCGCGCGCAGCACCTGGCGCGGCCGGCGCCGCAGCGGCGCCCATTGCAGCAGCGCCGGCCCGACCTTCACGCCCAGCGCATAGGCGACCCAGTCGCCCAGCGCGGCGCCGATGGCGATGGCCAGCCAGACCGGCGCGAACTGCCCGGCGCCCGACCCCAGCACGGCCCCGATCGACAGCAGCAGCGCCGTGCCCGGCACGAACAGCGCCACCAGCGGCAGCGACTTCACGAAGGCGAAAGCAAAGCCGATGGCCGGCAGCCATTGCTCATGGGCGCGGGCAAAGCCCAGAATCTGATCGATGAGGTTGCCGAAGAAATCGGGCATCACGCGGCAAAGCGCGGCATCTCTGTGCGCGCGCGGGGTTGGGAAGAGCGCTCACCTTAGCACGCAGGAACCGGCGGCCGGCGACGGCCCCGCCGGCGCTTCGGCCTTGGCGCGCCCCGCGTCGAACAGGCGCCGTACCCGCTCGCGCTCCTGCGCCGATTGGCCGAAACAGACGTGGCAGCCCAGGTACAGCAGCAGGTTGACGCCCAGCGCCAGTACGCCCGAGGTCAGGCTGCCCAGCCCCGGCATGTCGTCGGGATAGAACCAGGTCAGCACCGCCGCCAGCGTGAAGCCGCAGCCCATCGACAACAATGCGCCGATGCGGTTGCCACCGCGCCAGAACATGCCCAGGAATAGCGGCACCGCCAGCTGCACGATGCCCTGGTAGGACATCTGCGCCAGCAGCTGCAGGCGCGGGAAGTCATAGGTCAGGAAGGCCACCACCGAGGCGCCCAGCATGAACACCGCCATCGAGGCCTTGGCGATGATGGTCATCTGCCGGTCCGTGCGCGGCGACACCACCTGCACGATGTCATTGGCGATCTGCGCCCCGCAGACCTGCACGCAGCCGTCCACCCAGCCCATGCTGGCGGCCAGCACGATGACGATGGCCAGGCCCAGCATCCATTCGCCGCCGACGTGGTACAGCAGCGTGAACCAGCCGTCCTGCGGCTTGGCTCTGACCACGTCCAGGCCGCTGGCGGCCAGCGCCACCAGCGTCAGCAACGCGTAAAAGCCGCCGGCCACGATCATGGTCTGCACCGTGCCCTTCTTCACCGCGCCCACGCCGCTGGCGGTGTAGATGCGCTGGTAGCTGGTCGGCCAGCACAGCGAGCCGATCACGCCCGTCAGGATCAGGCTGGACACGTACCAGATGCCGTACTGGCCGCCCTGCCCCGGCAGGCGCAGCAGCTCGGACGGCAGCGTCGCCAGATTCGCGTAGGACGCCTCGCGGCTGAACCAGAGCAGGCCCAGGCACAGCAGCGCGCTGCCGCCATAGGCCACGATGCCCTGCGCCAGGTCGGTGATGACCAGGCCGCGCATGCCCATCTGCACCGTCCAGATCTGCCGCACGCCGATCAGGGCCACGCCCGCGATCAGGCTGGCGCCCACGCTCCAGGTGCCGAAGCTGGCGAAATGGAACAGCACGGCCATGGCCTGGATGCCCAGGACCAGCCAGGGAAACAGGCAGATGATGCCGATCAGGCTGGCGATCACGCGCACCGCCTTGGAATCGAAGCGCATGCCCAGCATGTCGCACTGGGTGCGCAGGTCGAAGCGCTTGCCCCAGACCCAGGCCCGTTCCGCCATCAGGTACATGGCGGTCACGCCCAGCAGCGAGTAGGCCAGCGCGTACAGGCCCAGCACGCCGGCGCCGGCGCTCAGGCCGAAGAAGGCCGTGTAGGTGGCGCCGGGCCACCACGAATTGGTGTACGACATGGCGATGAACCAGGCGGAAAAGGAGCGGCCGCCCACCGCGTAGTCGGTGAAGGTGCCGCTGCTGCGCTTGGTGGCATAGAGGATCACGACGATCAACGCCATGAATCCGAACAGCATGCCGAAGGTGATCAGGGGGGATCCGTTCATGGCGTTCTCTCAGGAATTCTCGTTGTCCAGCTCGTCGCCGAACTCGCCGCGCAGGCGCTCCACACGCATCAGCAAGGCAATGCCGGCCACCAGCAGCACGGCGTCAATCAGCCAGTACGCGATCGCCAGCGGCATGCCCAGCACCAGCGCGCGCTGGCCGCCCGCGGCCAGGTAGAACGGCGGGAACACCGCCAGCAGCAGGCAGCCTCCCAGCCACAGGCCGACGATGGCGGACTTGGCCCGCGCCGGCAGTTTGATGATCAGGTCTTTCATGGGGGCCTCCGGCGCGCCGGCTGCGCCGCCCGCGGGACGGTCCCGGGGCGGCGCGATGGGAAGGAAAGTGGAAGGGCCGGGTCGGGGCTAGAACGGCTCGGGATCCAGGAAGCGGTTCATGACGTTGCGCATGATCCGGGACACGTTGTTGTCGTAGCCGTTGTGCGACAGGCTGCCGGCCCAGGCGATGGACCCGGTCGAGAACACCGCCCCGCCGGCGGCGGTCTCGTAGAAGACCAGGTCCGCCTTCACCAGCGGACTGACGGTGCCGCCGGTGCCCGGGTAGTTGATGAGGATTTCCTCGGCCACCACCTGGTAGATGTCGGAATGGCCGGTCGAGGACGCCAGCACCAGCGTGTTCGGCGGGCTGCCCAGCAGGCGGTCGACATGGTCCAGCTCCAGCCCGGCCGCGCCGTTGCCGACCAACCCGAAGTCGCCGATGCGCTCGTCGTCCGCGATGCCCTCGAAGATGAAGCGGGCGCGCGGATCGAAGCTGCCTTCCGCGCGCAGGTAGTACGAGGAATCGTCGAAGCCCTGGGCGATGAAGCCGTTGCCGGCGATCATCTGCGGCGGCCGGCCCTGGCGCCGCCAGAGCCCGCCGTACTCGCCGGTGAAGCTGTGGTAGTACTCGCCCGGTTCGGCCGCCCAGGCGCGGGTGCCGTCCTCGTTGCGGCGCACCTCCATCACGCCCGGCACCGAGGGATTGAAGGCCACCCGCCAGTACCAGGTGTTGCCGCCCATGGAAATGATGCGCCCGCCCCGGCCGCGAAAGGCGTCCACCGCGTCCCACATTTCCTTGGACCAGTACTCGGAATGGCTGCTGGTGACCAGCACGTCGTAGTCGCCCAGCGCCGCCTCGCCCTGGTAGTGCAGGTCTTCGTCCGACAGGCAGTCGTAGCCGTAACCCTCTGCCTCCAGCCAGTCCGTCACATGCGTGTCGGCGTTGAACTGCCACAGCGCGGAACCGCGCCCGCCCAGCCAGGAGCGGTACTTCGGCCGCATGTTCAGGATGGGCCGCAGCCGCGAGGTGTAGCACACGCCCGCGCCATCGCTGTGCACGTCGTAACAGGAGTTGCCGTATTCGCGGTGTTCGCTCAGGAACAGATCGTTCTTGCGCAGCACCGCCACCTGATCGGTCAGCAGCTGCGCCAGCGGCGCGTCGGTGGGCATGTGCTCGTTGGCATAGGCCATGTAGCTGGCGGTGGGCACCAGGTAGGCGATCCGGTTGCCGCTCTGGCCAGGCGTGGCGCGGACCACGAAGGGGATGAACTCCTCGTCGTCGCCGCAACGCAGATGGGCCGCGTACAGGCCGGACCGCAGCGATGGCGGCACGGTCAGCGAGAAATCGGTTTCCCAGCCGGCGTCGTGGACGCTGTCGTCGTGGAAGTGCATCGCCCCGTACTGCTGCGGGGCATGGCGCCAGTTCATTTCCTCGCCGGTCCAGTTGGCGCCCTTCATCGCGCGCACCGGCAGGTTGAACGTGTGGCCGTGCAGCTGGTTGCCGCTGATGTCCTCGATCGACTCGGATTCCATCCGGCGCGAGAAATCCCACACCCCCACCACGCCGGCCGTGCGCATGCCCTGGTACGACGGATCTTCCAGCGCGCGGATCCCTGCCTCGTCCAGCGCGCGGGCGCTCAGCCGGGGACGGTCGATCTTGCCGTTCATCAGCGCCGTGCCGATGACGCGGCCGCCATCCGGCGCGGGCGTCGCGGCGAAGGCCAGCAGGGTCTGCCCGTCCAGCGCCGGCGCCGTCCGCCGCTGTTGTACGCGGGCGCGGTCGTCGACGCGGGCGTAGACGCGGTGCGGCACCTGATGCAAGGTGAGCACGCCCTCTTGCGCGTCGATCGCCAAGGCCACCGAATACCACTCGCGCGCCAGCATGGGCTTGCCGCTGGCCAGGGTCTCGGTCCGCCCGCCGTCGGCCAGCACGGCCTCCAGCTCGCCTTGGGCATTGATGTCCAGCCGCACCCCCTGGCCGGTATCCGGATTCCACAGGCTCATGATGGTCTGCGCCCGGCCGCCGGGCCGGGTGGGCCAGACCATGGCCTGCAACGTCATCGAGCGCAGCCGCGCGAAGTGGCGGTTGCCGTCGACGCAGGCCCAGGAGCCGCAGTGGATCCGCTGTTCCCGTCCGTCATGGCGCCCCTCGATGCCGCTGGGCACGTGCTCTTCCTTGTAGCCGGGCCCCGCCGGATTCATGTCGCCGTGGATGATGCGCACGAGCCGCGCCTCATACGGCCGGGCGGGCCGCGCGCTCACCTTGAAGGCGATCGTCTCGCCGCCCGCCACGCTGATCTTGTCGCTATAGCCGGTAATGCTGCTGTTCATTGCCTGTCTCCCATGCTTGCGCTCATTGCCGGCGCCGTCAGTCTTGCAGCGCCTGCCCGAAGTGCTGTTCCCAGCGGGCCTTGAAGACGAACCATTCGGCGTCCTCGATGCGGTCGAAGACCGCGCCCGCGATGAGCTCGACGGGATCGTCGCGCGTCGCGCCGAGCCGGGCGGCCTGCCAGGGGCCGTAGTGCGACAGTTCGACCAGCACGTGCTTGTGCGCCACGGCCACGCCGCGAAAGCGTTCCAGCAGGCGCTTGAGCGGCTCGCTGTGCGGGCCGCAGGGCCGGGCGCGGAATTCCTCGGCCAGCCCGGGATCGGAGTGCGGTGTCATCGTGTTCCCCTTGGGTTGAAATCGCTTGCGGCCAAGATATCAACCCCCGCCCGGCGGGAATGTCGTGGGAGTGCACGGTTTGTTTGTCCGGCGGCGGGCGGACCGCCGGGCATCACTGCGTGTCAGGAGACGGCGGGCGCGGCCCCGCGCTGGCGCAGCTCGCCGGCGGTACAGCCGAAGCGCTGCCTGAACGCGTAACAGAAGTGGGAGAAATTGCTGAACCCGGCGCGGTACATCACTTCCTTGATCGTCAGGTGGTTCAGGCGGGCGTCGGCCAGCATCTCGTAGGCCTGCTGCAGGTGCGCCTCGCGCAGCTGTTCGCCGAAACTGGTGGCGTGCCGCGCCAGGATGCGGTGCACGTACCCCGGCGAGATGCGCAGCTGCTGCGCCACCTGCGCGGCATTCAGCGGCGTCTCTGCGTCGCAGCCCCGGATCCGGCTGACGATCTCCCGGTACAGCCAGTCCGTCCCGCGCCGGCCGCCTTCCGCCGCGCCGGCCTCGTCGCCTTCCTCCCCCTCGCCGCGCAGCAGGATCGCCACCAGCCGCGCCACCTCGGAGGCCAGCGCCGGCCCGAGCCGCTGGCGCGACGCGTCGTTCAGCCGCCACGCCGACTGCGCGAAGCCACGGACCACGCCGGCGAATTCGCCGGGACCGCGCGGCGCCCGGGCGCAATGCGTCCAGGCGCGCGGATACTCGCTTTCCAGCGCCTGGGCGGGGATGCGGATGGTGGTGTTGCGGAAATTGTCGGCGCAGGACAGCTCGTAGTATTCGCTGCTGCGCACCATGACATAGCCGCCGGCCTGCACATAGCCGTTGCGCCCCTGGTGCTCGAAGTACAGCGGCCCGGTCTCGGGAAAGACCAGCACGTAGCTGTCGTCGCCGTCGCTGGCGATATGGGCCCGGGTCCGCAGCACGCGCTGCCGGTCGGAGTCGAAGCGCGTCAGGCTGACCCGGCCCAGCGCCTGTTCGGCCAGCTTGCCGCGGATGCCATGCTTGCGGTCGCCCACGATATCGACGCGGTAGTACACGTCGCCCATGATCTGCTGCCACTTCAGCAATTGGCGCGACGAATCCACGCCTATCGTGCTGTGCACGTGAGCCATGATGCTTCCCCTGTATGGTTTTATGGAACCGCGACTGCGCACGGCGGCCCGGACCTGCGCGTCCGGGCCGCCGCCTGATGCCCGCTGCTGCTATGCCTCTCCGCCCGCCTCCAGGTAGCCGCGCCGCCACTCGCTGGGCGACATGCCCAGCCAGCGGTGAAAGGCGCGGGAAAACGCGCTGATCTCGGAATAACCGAGCAGGAAGGCCAGTTCGGAAATCTGGATCTCGCGATCCTTCAGGTAATTGAGCGCCAGCTCGCGGCGCACCTCGAGCAGCAGCTCCTGGTAGGTGCAGCCGTGATTGCGCAGGCGCCGCTGCAGCGTCCAGTTCGGGATGTTCAGCGCCCGCGCCACGTCATCGAGCGATGGTTCGCCGTCGGCCAGCTGGCGGCGGATGGCGGCGGCGGCGCGCTCGACCAGCGATTCGCCCGGCATGCCCGCCAGCCCCAGTTGGGCCAGGTTGTGCCGCAGCAGCGCCAGCAGATGCGCATCGGCGCCGGGCATGGGCGCGTCCAGCTGCCGCGTCGGCAGCACGATGGCGTTGCAGGGCTGGGCGAACAGCGCCGGCGCGCCGAAGCTGCGCTCGTGCTCGGGCCAGGACTCCGGACGCGCGTGCTCGAACAGCACGGCCTCGGGCGACCATCGGCTGCCCAGCGCGTGGCGCAGGATGTTGAAGAACATGCCCAGCGACAGCTCGGCGTCCTGGCGCCTCGTGGCGATGCTGCGATCCAGGATCTGGTATTCGATGCGGCTCAGCTCGGGTTGTCGCACCACGCGCAGGATGGAGCGCTGCTGATGGTGATGGAACAACCCGCCGATGTTCTCGAAGGCCGCGCCCACCGTCGGCGAGGCCAGCGCGACATAGCCCAGCAGGCCCAGCTGGCCCGGCTCGAACTGCTGCCCGTAGCGCAGGCCGAAGTTGCCGTTGCAGGTATCGGCCGCCGCCTGCTCCATGACTCGGCAATATAGGTCGAGTCCGAGGCTGCTGGCGGGCTGCCCCAGCGCCGTGGCGCTCACGCCGGCCAGCCCGAGCACGCGGTCCGGATCGCCGCCCTCGAGCAGGATGAAGCTCACCAGGCCGGTCGCGGCCGCCGAGAGGATGCTCGACGCCTGCGGCCGCGCCGCGGGCGTGGCGCGCAAGCGCGGGGACGTGTCACGCATGCTCCAATTCCTCGATTCCGGTAAGGCTGGAGGTCTTCCAATTCCGGCGGATCATCTCCCCGGACGCACGGGCCGTCAACCCATCTTCCGGATGTAGTCCGCCCCCAATTCCGCCGTCGCCGCGACCCAGGCGCCGCCCAGGCTGCGGGCCAGGTCGGTCTCGCTGTGAGAGCCCATCCAGGCCAATAGCTGCAGGCGGCGCTGCATCAGGAACGTCGGAAACTCGTCCCGCTCCGCCTGGGACAGGCTGCCGGCCTGGCAGTAGCCTTCGGCCCAGGCATCCATCAGCTGGTCCCGGTCGTCGCGGTGCTCGATGAAGCTGAGCGTCGAAGCCATATCATGCAGAAACCAGCCCAGGCCGCAATCATCGAAATCGATAACATGGGTGCGCTCGCCGTCCACCAGCAGGTTGGCGCTGCGCAGGTCGGCATGGATCAGGCCGAAGCGCTCCGGCCCCGTGCCGAAGGCGTCCAGCCGCAGGCCCAGCAGGCGCTCGGTGCGGCCCAGCATCTCGCGCTGCGCCGGCGTCAGGCCCGGCGCGCATTCCCACTGTCCCCAATGCGCGGCCGGGCCCACCGTGCCGGCGTGGTCCCAGACCATGCGCTCGAAATGGCCGGGACGCTGCCAGGCGCGCGACTGCGCGTGCATGCGGGCGCTGAGCCAGCCCAGGTGGCGCTGCGAGGCGTCCAGCCTGTCCGGGTCGGGAAAGCCGCCGTCGATCCAGCGGAACAGCGCCACATAGCGCGTGCCCGCCGGCTCGCGCGGGACGCGCTGCAGCACCGTGCCGTCCAGCGCGGGCAAGGCTTGTGGCGTGCCGATGCCGGCCTCGTTCAGCGCGCGCATCCAGTCCAGCTCGGTCTGGATGGCGTTGCGCGTCTGGTAGTTCGGACGGTGGATCCGCATCGCGGCCTTGAAGCCGGCGCGCCGGTCCTCGATCCGGAACACCGTGTTCTCGGAATGGCTGAGCAAGCCGATATCGGCGCGGGCGTCCATGCCATACAGCGGCAGCGCGCTGCGCGCCAGGTCGGACAGCTGATCGATGTATCGCCGATAGGCGGCGTCGTTGCGTTCTGCCATAGGGGGCTCCGGGCTGGGCTGCGTGGTGGCCCCATCTTCAGCCGGGCCGGGCGCCGGCCGTTAGGCCGTGGCGCGCAGAACTTTGACCGCGGACGGCAAGGCGGCTCAGGGTCAACCCGGGGACCGCGACGATCGCCATGGCCGCGCCCCATGGCCGCTCAGGGTAGACCCTAGTGTGCTGTCCCGCAGATACGCCCGCACGAAATCCACCCCTAGCCGCCATGGCGTCGTTGCAAATCCTCGTGATACCTACGGGTATCACTGCGGTTTGCGCCTAGCCCTGACGCCTATGGATGAATTTCGTCATGCGCACGTACCTACGGGACAGCACACTAGGCGTCGCGCCCGATCAAGCAATTGTCCCGGCAGGTCAAGCGCGCGCGGCGGCGCCGGCGCAAGATGGGGCTCCATCCAACAAGGAGCCCGCCATGTTTGCTTCCATCCAGGGAAAAGTCGCCGTGGTGACCGGCGCCAGCCGGGGCATCGGCAAGGGCATCGCCGAAGTCCTGGCCGAACATGGCGCCCGCGTGGCCGTGATGGCGCGCTCGCGCGACGCGGCCCAGGCCTGCGCCGACGCGCTCGTCGCCGCCGGCGGCCAGGCGCGCGGCTATGCCGCGGACGTCGGCGACCGCACCTCGATGGACGCCGCCGCGCGCGCCGTGGCGCAGGACCATGGCGGCATCGACATCGTCTGCGCCAACGCCGGCATCTTCCCCAGCGCGTCGCTGGAAGAGATCGACGGGCCGGCCTGGGACCTGGTGCTGAACACCAATGCGCGCGGCGCGCTCTACACCGTGCAGGCCTGTCTGCCCTGGCTGAAGCAGGCCGAAGCGGGCCGCGTGATCCTGACCTCGTCGATCACCGGCCCCGTCACCGGCTATCCGGGCTGGGCGCACTACGCGGCCAGCAAGGCGGCGCAGCTGGGTTTCATGCGCACCGCCGCGCTGGAACTGGCGCGCCACGGCATCACGATCAACGCGGTCCTGCCCGGCAACGTACTCACCGAGGGCCTGAACGAGATGGGCGCGGACTACCTGGAACAGATGACGCGCTCGGTGCCGCTGCGGCGCCTGGGCAGCGTGCGCGACATCGGTTGGGCGACGCTGTTCCTGGCCTCGCGCGAGGCCGGTTTCATCACCGGGCAGACGCTGGTGGTCGATGGCGGCCAGACCCTGCCCGAAAGCGTGGCGGCGCTGTAGCCCGCCGCCCTTGCCAGGCCCGGCAGCCGCTCATCGCCCCCTGGTGCCCTCCCTATCCGCATCCGCACGGAGATCCCATGCCGCCCACCATGGATCCGGCGTCCGCCGACGCCGAGCACGATGTCTCGCAGTACGGTTATGTGCAAGAGCTGGACCGCAGCATGAACGTCTGGCAGCTCACCGCGTTCGGCCTGAACTACATGGTGCCGATCGCGCCGGCGATCATCTTCGGCATCCTGCTCAAGCTGTCCGGCGGCACCGTCGCCCTGCCCTATCTGCTGGCCGGCGTGGCCATGCTGTTCACCGCCTTCAGCTACGCGGTGATGGTGCGCAACTTCCCGCTGGCCGGCTCGGTCTACAACTACGTCGGCCGGGGCTGCAACCCGTACTTCGGCTTCCTGTCCGGCTGGGTGCTGACGCTGGACTACATCCTCATCCCCACCGTCACCGCGTCCAGCTCCGCCTATTTCGCGCAGCAGTACCTGCCGGGCGTGCCCTACTGGGTGCTGCTGGGCGTGTTCTCCGTCGGCACCGGCATGGTCAACCTGTTCGGCGTGCAGCTCATGTCCCGGCTCGGACTGGGGCTGCTGGTGTTCGGCGAACTGGTGGTCTGGTCCTCCATCGTGGTGTGGGGCCGCGCGGTGGCCGTGGACGGCGCCGGCGCTGGCACGCTGCTGAGCGCGCAGCCGTTCCAGTTCGACAGCGTCTCCAGCCTGGCGGCCGCCACCTCGCTGGCCATCTTCAGCTTCCTGGGCTTTGACGCCATCACCACGCTGGCCGAGGAAACCCGTCGGCCCAAGCGCGACATTCCCCGCGCCATCTACTGGTGCGTGGGCATCGGCACGCTGACGATGTTCGCCTGCGGCTACGTGGCCATGCTGGCCATCCCCGACTGGCGCCAGCACATCGGCGACGAGGCCTGGCTCAATACCACGCTGTTCCAGGTGTCGCGCGCCACCGGCGGCGAAGCCTTCAGCGTGTTCTTCACGGTCGGCTACCTGACCGCGCTGGGCGTGTTCAACGTGGTCGCCACCGCCGCTGGCGCCCGCCTGCTGTTCGGCATGGGCCGGGACGAGCTGCTGCCGCGCGCGGTCTTCGCCCGCGTCAACCGGCGCTGGCGCACGCCGCACTGGAGCATCCTGCTGATCTGCGCCATCGAGTTCGCGCTCGGCAACTTCGCCAACATGGAAACGCTGTCCAACCTGGTCAACTACGGCGCGATGTTCGCCTTCGCCGCGCTCAACATCTCGGTCGTCTGGCTGTACTACGTGCGCGGCGGCGGCGAGCTGGCCGACGGCAGCCGCGTCCGGCCGCAAGGCGCGCAGCACCTGCGCTACCTGCTGCTGCCCGCCGTCGGGCTGGTCATCATCCTCTACGTGTGGGCGCACATGGACACGCTGGCCCAGATCCTCGGCACCGTCTGGCTGGCCGCCGGCATCGCCTACCTGCTGGCCAAGACGCGCGTCTTCCAGCGGCTGCCTCCGGCGCTCGACCTGTGAACCCCCGCTCTTCTTCCCCGCTGCTTCCCCTCATTGTGGAGACCTGGCATGTCCGCTGACAGCATGCTCGCGCTGAACACCTACGACCCCGCCTCGGCCGCCGTCGCCGACCCGACCATCCGAGGCCTGATCGAACGCCGCCAGCGGATCTTCGGCGCCGCGGTGCCGCTCTTCTACGAAGATCCGGTCCACATCACCCGCGCCGAAGGCGTCTGGCTGTACGACCACGAAGACCGCGCCTACCTGGACGCCTACAACAACGTGCCCTCGGTCGGACATTGCCATCCGCGCGTCGTCGACGCCGTGGCGCGCCAGGCCGCGCAGCTGAACACGCACACGCGCTACCTGTCCGAAGTGGTCTACGCCTATGCCGAAAGACTGCTCGCGACCTTTCCCGAGGCCCTGTCCAACCTGCTCTTCACCAGCAGCGGCACCGAAAGCGTGGACCTGGCCCTGCGCATGGCGCGCTATCACACGGGCGGCGCCGGCTTCATCGTGACGCGTTTCGCCTATCACGGCCATTCCACCGCCGTGGCCGAGATCACGCCCGCCTTCGGCCCCGGCGTGCCGCTGGGCGTCCATGTGCGCACGGTGCCCGCGCCCCTGCCGGGCCGCAACGGCGAAGACGTGGGCCAGGCCTTCGCCGCCGGCATCGAGCAGGCCATCGCCGACCTGCGCCGGCACGGCATCCGCTTCGCCGGCGCGATCTTCGATTCGATCTTTTCCAGCGACGGGCTGTACGCCGACCCGCCCGGCTTCCTGCGCGCGGCGGCCGAGACCGTGCGACGCCATGGCGGCGTCTACATCGCCGACGAGGTGCAGCCGGGCTTCGGCCGCACCGGCGCCGGCATGTGGGGCTTCAGCCGCCACGGCATCACGCCCGACCTGGTGGTGATGGGCAAGCCCATGGGCAACGGCATGCCGATAGCGGCCGTGGTCGCGCGGCCCGAGCTGATGGCCTCGTTCTCCGAGCGCTCGGGCTACTTCAACACCTTCGGCGGCAACACGGTCTGCTGCGCCGCCGCCTCGGCGGTGCTGGACGTGCTGCAGGACGAGCGGCTGGTCGAGCGTTCCGCCCAGGTCGGCCAGTATTTGAAAGACGGCTTCGAACGCCTGCAACGCGCCGACGCGCGCATTGGCGACGTGCGCGGCGCGGGCCTGTACCTGGGCGTCGAGATCGTCGACCAGGCGGGCGCGCCCGACACGCGCGAGGCGCTGCGCCTGGTGAACGGCCTGCGCCAGCGCCGCATCCTGGTCAGCACCTGCGCCGCCGCCGGCAACGTGCTGAAGATCCGCCCGCCCCTGCCGTTCTCGACCGAGCATTGCGACCTGCTGCTGGACGCGGCCGGACAGCTGCTGGCCGCCGGCTGAACCCTCACGCAACGGCGCCGGGCGGCCACACGCGCGGACGCCAGACACCAGGAGATCGGACATGAAGCACGCCACCGCCCGCGACAGCGGCCCCGATGCAGTCCCGGCCTCGCCCGCCGGCGCCAGCGCGGCGCAGGCACTGATCGCGCCCGCGCCCCGCATCGCGGCCGCCGCCAACGTCGCCGGCATGGATGCCTACCGCGCGCTGGTCGACGAGGCCGAACGGGACAACCAGGGATTCTGGGCGCGCCTGGCGCGCGAGACGCTGGCTTGGCGCAAGCCGTTCACCCAGGTGCTGGACGATACCCATGCGCCCTTCTACCGCTGGTTCGGCGACGGCCGGCTCAATGCGTCCTTCAATTGCCTGGATCGGCACGTCGCCAGCGGCCTGGGCGAGCGCGCCGCCATACGCTTCGAGGCCGACGACGGCGCAGTCACCACGATCAGCTACCGCGCCCTGCTGGCGCGCGTCTGCCAGTTGGCCAACGCCATGAAGGCCTGCGGCATCCAGCGCGGCGACCGGGTGGCGATCTACCTGCCCATGTCGGTCGAGGCCATCGTCGCGATGCAGGCCTGCAACCGGATCGGCGCGATCCACTCGGTGGTCTTCGGCGGCTTCTCGGCCAAGTCGCTGAACGAACGCATCGTCGACATCGGCGCCAGCCTGCTGATCACCGCGGACGAGCAGGTGCGCGGCGGCAAGACGCTGCCGCTCAAGCGCATCGCCGACGAAGCCCTGGCCCTGGGCGGCTGCGATGGCGTGCGCCGCGTGTTCGTGTACCGCCGCACCGGCGCCGGGATCGACTGGGACGCGGCGCGCGACGCCTGGCTGCACGAGGCCGCCGGCGCCCAGCCCGAACACTGCGAGCCCGAATGGGTGGACGCGGAGCATCCGCTGTTCGTGCTCTATACCTCCGGCTCCACCGGCAAGCCCAAGGGCGTGCAGCACGCCACGGCCGGCTATCTGCTGTGGGCCGCGCAGACCTTGCGCTGGACCTTCGACCTGAAGCCCGACGACGTATTCTGGTGCACCGCCGACATCGGCTGGATCACCGGCCACACCTACGTCGCCTACGCCCCGCTGCTATGCGGCACGACCCAGGTCGTCTATGAAGGCCTGCCCACGCACCCCGATCCGGGCCGCTTCTGGCGCATGATCGACCGGCACCGGGTGTCCATCTTCTACACCGCGCCGACCGCGATCCGCGCGCTGATCAAGGGCGCGCACGAACATCCGCAGGCGCATCCCCGGCACTACAGCCTGGACACATTGCGCGTGCTCGGCACGGCCGGCGAGCCCATCAATCCGACGGTCTGGCGCTGGTATCACGAGGAAGTCGGCAAGGGCCGCTGCGCGGTCGTCGACACCTGGTGGCAGACCGAGACCGGCGGCCCGCTGATCGCTCCGCTGCCCGGCGCCACCCCGCTCGCGCCCGGATCCTGCACGCTGCCCCTGCCCGGCATCGGCGCGCGCATCGTCGACGAGACCGGCCGCGAGACGCCGGACGGGCAAGGCGGCTCGCTGGTATTCACGCGTCCCTGGCCCTCCATGCTACGCACCCTCTGGGGCGACGACGCGCGCTTCCTGCAGACCTATTTCCCGGCCGAGCTCGGCGGCAAGACCTACCTGGCCGGCGACGGCGCGCTGCGAGACCCGGCCACCGGCTACTACACGATCACGGGCCGGATCGACGACGTGCTGAACGTGTCCGGGCACCGCCTGGGCACCATGGCGGTCGAGTCGGCGCTGGTCGCGCACCCGGAAGTGGCCGAGGCCGCCGTGGTCGGCCGCCACGACGAGCTGACCGGCGAGGCCATCGTCGCCTTCGTCGTGCCCAAGGGCGGCCCGCCCGACGACGCGGCCGCCGCGCGGATCTCCGCCGAGCTGCGCGCCTGGATCGCGCGCGAGATCGGCCCCATCGCCAAGCCCAGGGAGATTCGCTACGCCGGCAGCCTGCCCAAGACGCGCTCCGGCAAGATCATGCGCCGCCTGCTGCGCGCGATCGCCAACGACGATCCGATCACGCAGGACATTTCCACGCTGGAGAATCCGGCGGCGATCGAGCAGCTCAGGAGGATCGGATAGGGGCGCGTCAGTAAATAGAGACGCGTCAGGAAAGTTCGTCCGGCCCCGGCAAATCTGCCAGCAGCGCCGGCAACGCCGTCCGCACGGTTTCCCATACCACATCCAGATTGATATCGAAATAACCGTGCGCGATACGGTTGCGCATCCCACGCATGCTGCGCCAAGGCACATCCGGCTGGGCCAGGACGAAATCGGCGTGACGGTCCATGATCTTCGTGGCCGCCTCGCCAATGATGACCAGGCTCATGATGACGGCTTGCTGGGTGCGTCTGTCCGCAAGGAAATCGCTCTTGGTCATTCCCTGTACGAAACTACGGGCGTCGACCGCAGCCTGGCGGATATGGTCCAGGTAGTCGGACAAGCGATTCACGCTCATACCGGCCGCGCTTCCGCAAGCACCTGTTCGCGGAATGCCACAGGCAAATCCGCCGGCGTCAGCAGATCGACGTGGATGCCGAGCAACATCTCCAGCTCATCCTGCAGGCCGCCCAGGTCAAACAGCGTGGCGCCGGGCAACGCGTCGACCAGTAAATCCAGATCGCTGCCTTCCTGGTCGGTGCCGTACAACGCCGAGCCGAAGACGCGCACGTTCTCGGTGCGGTAGCGGCTTGCCGCCTCGCGTACCGCGCTTCGCTTCAAATCGAGCACTAGGGATGGTCGCATGGTCTGTTACTCGTCGGATTCCTAGGGATCATAGGCAATCGGCCATCCAGATTCAATCGCATCAGGTTACGCCTGGCCGGCGTCATATGCTGTATATTTATACAGTAATAAACAGCAACCAGCCACGTCCCCTTCGGCCACCCCGCCATGCAGTCCCCCGAACGCATCCATCCCGCCTTGTGGCGCGCCACCCAGCTGGCGCGCGGGGCGGCGCGCTGCCTGCCGACCGGACATGCGGCGCTGTCGGCCGAGCTGCCGGATGGCGGCTGGCCGATGGGCAGCCTGGTCGAGCTGCTGTCCCCGCATCCCGGCGTGGGCGAGATCCGCCTGCTGCGCCCGGCCCTGTCCCAGCTGGAGACGCGGCGTCCGATCGCGCTGGTGCAGCCGCCGCACGCGCCCAATATCGTCAGCTGGATGAGCTGGCGGCTGGATCCCCGGCAACTGCTCTGGGTCTGTCCTGAAAAGCCGGCGGACGCGCTCTGGGCCGCCGAGCAGATCCTCAGGAACGGCAGCTGCGGCGCCCTGCTCTGCTGGCTGCCCCAGGTCCGCCCCGAATCGCTGCGCCGGCTGCACCTGGCGGCCCAGGCCAGCGACCTGCTGTTCGTCGCCCTGCGTCCGTCTGCCGCCGCCGCCCACGCCACGCCCGCCCCCTTGCGGCTGGCGCTGGCGCCCGCGCCGGGCGGACTGTCCGTCCATATCCTCAAGCGCCGGGGGCCTGCCTGCGACACGCCGCTGCACGTGGGCCTGGAGCCCGGCGCCTTCGAAACACCCACCCGCCATGCGCCTCTGGATCGCCGTCTGCCTGCGCTGCCTGCCGCTGGACGCCATACGCCCGCACTGGCCTGACGACGCCCAGGCGTACGCCGTGCTGGAACAGGAGCGCGTGATCGCCCTGACCCCGGCCGCGCGCCTTGCGGGCGTGCGGATGGACATGCGCCGCGCCGGCGCCGCCGCCATCGCGCCCCAGGTCGAGCTGCTGCCGCGCAGTCCGCAGGCCGAGGCCGACGCGCTGCAGGGCGCCGCGCTGGCCCTGCTGCAATACACGCCCGAGGTCGCGCTGGCCGACGAGGCCACCGTGCTGCTGGGCGTGGGCGCCAGCCTGCAATTCTTCCGGGGCCCGCGCGCGCTGGCGCGCCGAGTCGCCGCCACGTTGCGGGCGCTGGACTTGCGGGTATCGCTGGGCATGGCGCCCACCGCCGCCGGCGCCTGGCTGCTGGCGCAGCGCCGCGAACGGCGCGCCTGCAGGCGGGTGCTGACCCTGCCCACGCTCGTTCGCAGGCTCGACGCGCTGCCGCTGGCCCTGCTGCCCCCGGCGCGGCCGCGCCTGGACTGGCTGCAGGACATCGGCTGCGCCACGCTGGGCGACCTGCCCGCCCTGCCCCGCGCCCGCCCGC
>NZ_JAGTJY010000068.1:27376-27793 GCF_018195695.1 Achromobacter sp. Marseille-Q0513
GGGGCCCCGGCGCCCCCGCCCGGGCGCGGGCCGGCGGGGGCGCCGCGCGCCGGACCGGGGGGGGGCGGGGGCCCCGGCCTCGGCCCGGGCGCCGAACCCGAAGCGCGGGCGGGGGCGGCGGGCGCGCTGCGCCCGCCGCATCGAGCTGATGGAATACCTGGAGCACACCGACGCGGTGCTGGCCGTGGCCCGCCGGCTGGCCGAACAGCTGGGCGGCTGGCTGGCCGCGAGCCAGCTGGCGGTGCGCAAGATCACACTCAGCCTGGAACACGAGCGCGGCCGCCGCGCGCGCCCGCCCACCGAGCTGGAACTGGCGCTGTCGCAACCGGCCTGGCAGCCGGCGCAGATCCTCGGCCTGCTGCGCGAGAAGCTGGGCCGCATGACGCTGACCGATCCCGTCATCGCCGTGGCCCTGCT
>NZ_JAGTJY010000690.1:0-253 GCF_018195695.1 Achromobacter sp. Marseille-Q0513
CGTCGTATTCCGGGTTGGTGACTTCCACGTCCTCGCCCAGGCGCAGGCGCAGGCCCAGCTTTTCGATGCGGGCCAGCAGCACCGACGGCCGGCCCACCAGGATCGGACGCGCCAGGCCTTCGTCCACCACCACCTGCACGGCGCGCAACACGCGCTCGTCCTCGCCTTCGGAGAACACGATGCGCGCCGGGCCGCCCTCGCGCACGATGCGCTTGGCCGCCGAGAACAGCGGCTTCATGAAGGCGCCCGAGTG
>NZ_JAGTJY010000691.1:0-253 GCF_018195695.1 Achromobacter sp. Marseille-Q0513
CGTCGTATTCCGGGTTGGTGACTTCCACGTCCTCGCCCAGGCGCAGGCGCAGGCCGAATTTCTCGATGCGCGACAGCAGCACGGCGGGACGGCCCACCAGGATGGGACGCGCCAGGCCTTCGTCGACGATGACCTGCACCGCGCGCAGCACGCGCTCATCTTCGCCTTCGGTGAAGACGATGCGGGATTTTCCGCCGCCGCGCACGATGCGCTTGGCCGCCGAGAACAGCGGCTTCATGAAGGCGCCCGAGTG
>NZ_JAGTJY010000692.1:0-247 GCF_018195695.1 Achromobacter sp. Marseille-Q0513
GTGACGCTGGCCGGTTCGGCCCTGAGCGACACCAGCCTGTCCATCGACGCGGCGCGCGAGCTGCGCCTGGACGGCAGCGCGCTGGCCTATGGCGGTACGCTGCGGCTGGCGGGCAATGACGTGCAGTTGGGCGCGGCCAGCAAGACGCAGGGACGTGGCATCGACGTCACCGCCACGCGCGATCTGCGCGCGGGCGGCGCCCTGGTGTCGGCGGGCGCGGTAAAGCTGGATGCGGGCCGCGACGCGG
>NZ_JAGTJY010000693.1:0-247 GCF_018195695.1 Achromobacter sp. Marseille-Q0513
AAGGCCAGATGAAGAGCGACTTCAAGTCGGTGACCGAGCAGACCGGCCTGTGGGCCGGCGACGGCGGTTTCTTGATCGACGTGAAGAACAACACCACGCTGATCGGCAGCGTCATCGCCAGCAGCGACAAGGCGGTGGCCGACGGGCTGAACAAGCTGAGCACCGGCACGCTGGTGACGGAGGACGTCAAGAACAAGGCCAACTACAGCGCCTATCAGGTCTCGGTGGGCGGCGGCATCGGCCTGGG
>NZ_JAGTJY010000694.1:0-246 GCF_018195695.1 Achromobacter sp. Marseille-Q0513
GACGCGCAGCGTCACATGACGATCGATGGCACCGTCACGGCGGCCGAAGGCGGCCTGCGGGCCGTGGCTGGCGGCGATCTGGCGCTCGGCGCGCAGGGCCGCGCCGCCGCCAAGGGCGCGGTAGACCTGCAAGCCGGCCGGGACCTCACGGCCAGTGGCGCGCTCAGCTCGCTGAACGCACTGACCCTGCAGGCCGCGCGCCAGGCCACGGTCGGCGGCAAGCTGTATGCGACCGGACCGCTCACC